>JAAZKI010000543.1 GCA_012799905.1 Lentisphaerota bacterium
TGTAGTTCAAACTTTAGTTTGCCGTATGTCCCGCAGGCTTTAGCCTGCTTACATATCTCACGTATCTCGCATGTATTTCAATCTTCCTCTTGCCGTATGTGCCTCGCTTGCCGGAGCATGTAGTTCAAACTTTAGTTTGCCGCACTTGTGAATTGCACCTTTTAACCGTTTCTTTACAGCTGGCGTTGTTTTGCTGTAAACACAAAAAAGCCGTTGCCGGCCTGACGGGTTAGTCAGGCCGGCAACGGCGATTTTGTTTTGGCGTTAATTCAGTGCTGCGATTACGTCTTCTGGCATTTTGGGCAGAAGAAGGACGAGCGGCCGGCAAGGACTTGGCGTTGGATAGCCTGTCCGCAGACTGGGCAGGGCTGTCCATTACGTCCATAGACTTGCAGAGCGACGCTGAATTTTCCTTCGCTGCCGTCCAGGGCGTGGAAGTCGCTAATCGTGGTGCCGCCGGCTGCGATGGCTTCAGTCAGCACCGTTTTGATGGCTGTCGTCAAGTTGCGACAGGCGGTTCGAGTGAGTGCGCCGGCCGGCTTCAGCGGCGACAGGCGAGCCCGGAACAACGCTTCGCTGGCATAGATATTGCCAACGCCAACGACGTTCTCCTGGGCCATGATGAAATTTTTGATTGGCGTAGTGCGATTGCGGGTGGCGGCATAGAGTCCGGCAGGGGTGAAGTCCTCGGTGAGCGGTTCAGGGCCGAGGTTGGCAAGCTGCGGCGGGACGGCTTGGTCCAAGTCCTGCCGACAGATGAAGATAGCGCCAAAGCGGCGTGGGTCTAGAAAACGCCAGCTGCGGCCGTCTGCCAAGCGCCAGATGACGTGGGCGTGTTTTTCCGGAGGGCCATTATCGTCGTCGATTTTGAATGCGCCGGTCATGCCGAGGTGAAGGAGAAGACCGTCGTTTTCCGCGAAAGTCACGATGATGTATTTGGCTCGACGGCGAATAGACCGGATAGTGCGCCCTTGGCAGAAGTCTTGGAGTTCGTGCGGCTCGGGATGATGGCGGAGGCGCGCCCTGGTCTCGACTGCTGTGATGGTTGCGGGGACGAGGCTGGCGGCAAGGCCGCGGCAGACGGTTTCGACTTCGGGCAGTTCAGGCATGGCAGGAGGGTATTCCGGCTGGGTTTACCAGAAAATGCAGCGCGGGCAGGGCAGGGTCGTGATTACATTGCCGTCCGGCGTCAGCTTGCCACTGGCAGGGTCGTAATCATAGAAGAAGACACTGTCTGAGCTTTCATTGGCAGCAGCAAAATGGCGGTTGCCAGGGAGGAAATTGACATCACGGGGCGACTTCCCCCCGGTGAGAACCATATCGTGGGCGACGAGGGTCGCATCAGGCTGAATCTTGAAGACCGCGAGGCTATCGAAGCCGCGGTTGGAAGCGATGACAAAGCGCTGGTCAGCAGAGACGCGGATGGCAGCGGCCTTGGAATCGCCGCTGTAGGCTTTAGGCATCGTGCTGATGGTTTGCCGATGGGTGAAATGGCCGTCAAGATAGGCCATGGTGATGACAGTGTTGCCCAGTTCGGTCAGCACGTAGGCGTGCTTGCCATCCGGAGCGAATGCCAAGTGGCGCGGGCCGGCGCCTGGTTCGACTTTATGGACGATGGCCTGATCCTGGATAAGGCCCTGCTCCGGCGTGACCGGGTAGCAGATGACGGCGTCAATGCCGAGGTCGATGACGCAGAGATACTTGTTGTCTGGCGTCATGCTGGTGAAGTGGGCGTGGGGGCCGTCCTGGCGCTTGACATTGGAGCCGCGCCCGGAATGTTGGACGATTTTGGTTCTTTTTAGGAGACCACCGTCATGCAGGGCGAATTCGGCGACAGTGCCGTTGCGGTAGTTGGCGCAGAACAGGAATTTGCCATCGGGCGAGGTCGCCAGATGGCAGGCGGAAGCGCCCTCAGTGGGCATGATGTTGAGCAAGGACAGAGATTGATCACGGTTGACCTTGAACGCGGCCGCCGCTCCCTGGCCGCCAATGGAGCAGACTGCATACAGGAATTTCCGGTCAGGCGAAAGCGTGACATAGCCGGCGTTTTCAATGGGTGTAAAGCCCAGCTGCTGAACCACGCCGTCGTCATCATAGGCGTACCGGTAAATGCCGCCCTCTGGAGTAGCAGCGCTGGCGACGAGGTAAAAAAAATTAGCCGTCATGATTAGTTTTCTCCCCTGGAAAAATGAACAAATCGTCAAGGAAAGTGCTTTTTAGTGCAAAGAAACAAATTTACCCCCATAATCCTAAGAATGCAATGCCAGGCAGCAGCGGAAAATGCGTTTCAGCGCCGAGTAATGGGTCACCGATTGATACTTGGGGTTCCGGCGAGTTGCGGTCTAAGGAAAGGGGCGAGGGGCGAGGGGCGAGAGCGAGCTTGGACTACGCTGTCCACCATGTCCACCGCGTCCACTGCGTCCACATCCATTTGCGCCGCATGCGCTTAGGGTGTGCCTCAAAACTGGCGCCTTGTAAAGACGCTACAGTTAGCACTGAAAACATGCTGTCGGGATGTGGCCGTTATCAACGGCTGACCGATTACTGTGCCGAGGCAAATCACGAGGTGCGCGTTGTTGCGTTTCAGGGCGTCGGCAATATGTTAATAGCCTTGGCCGACGGTCAGGCATGGTCGGCGTTGTTTGGGGAAAGGCGGCAAGCATGAATCAAAGTGCTGATACGATTTACGGCATTAATCCTGTTTTTGAAACAGTCCGGGCTGGTCGGCGAGACATCCACCGGGTCTGGTTGTATCGCGATGGCGGCAAGAACCCTCGTTTGCGTAAACTAGGGCAGTTTCTGGAGGCGCGTTCGATTCGAGTTGAGGCGGCTGATCGGGCGCAGTTGTACGATTTGTGCGGCACCCGTGAGCACCAGGGCGTGGTTTTGGAAGGAGGGCCATTCCCCTATATTCCCTATGCTGAGATGCTTGGCGCCCGTCGGCTGGTGTTGCTGGATTCGATTGAAGACCCGCACAACGTCGGTGCGATTATGCGTAGCGCCGAGGTGTTTGGCTGGGGGGATGTGCTCTTGCCGAGGCGCGGCGGGCCGCTGGTCATTCCCTCGGTAGTGAAGGCATCGGCCGGAGCCTGCGAACATCTGCGCATTGCGGTTAATTGCTCGGCCAATCAGTACGTCAAGATCGCCCAGCAAGAAGGCTATGCAGTGGTGGCCCTGGACGGCGGCGGCAAGGCATTGCTGGAGGACATCGCCGACCTGGCCCTGGAAAAACTTCTCCTGGTGGTCGGCGGCGAAGACTCCGGCGTGAGTCAGTATATTTTAAACACGGCGACGCACGTGGCCGCCATTCCGCAGTCCGGGAAGATCAACTCCCTGAATGCCTCGGTGGCAGCGGCGATCGCCATGTACCGGCTTCGGTGAGGCTTTGGCACGGAGGTCAGGCGAGATGGATGCAAGCAGGGAAGCGCAGGAAATCATCGCCGCATGTGCAGACTGGGTGTCGATGCTGCCGACAGTTCCGTTGGCGTATGCGGCCGAAGACTACACCCCGGTGCGGACGGCGCGGCATCCATACCTGGAATTTGGCCTGCATTCCGGCGGCGGCCCAGCCACAATCGGCATCGGGGACAAATCCGTTCGCAGTCGGCCAGGCAGCCTGACGGTTCTGAATGCGCCTTTCGGCAATTATGGCGACCCGGACGACAGTTGGAGCTTCTGGTGCATTTCGCTCGATTTGACCGGCGCTCCACCGCCGCTGCGCTCCTGCCTGGAGGCTCCGCTCCTGGTGAATGTGCCGTTGCGAGACCCGCCCCGAGTGACGGATGCTTTTCTGCGGCTGACTCGGCAGTTCCAACTGCGCGGAGGCATGCATGCAATCCGCCTGAAAAGTGACTTTCTGGGCTTTCTGGCCGAGCTGCATGAGAATATCGGTGTGAATGGCGGCGGCGACAGCCGAGCTTGTCGCAAAGCCCTAGATTATATCTATCGCCATTACGCGGAAAGCGACCTCGCCTTGACGGCGATTGCCAGGGCGGCAGCCTTGTCGACATCGCAGCTGTGCCGGGTCTTCCGGGCGGAATGTGGGACGACGCCGATGAAGTACCTGACCAGGGTGCGGGTGGCGCGCGCCTGCGACTTGCTGCGCAAGACCGGCCAGAGCATCAAGGAGGTCGCGGCCGCAGTCGGATTCTCCGACCCGCTGCATTTTTCCCGGGTGTTCCGGCGCAGCCAGGGCTTGTCGCCAGTGGCGTTCAGGGAGACGGAACGGCGATGGTAAAAACCGCATGGCGAGGCCAGCCACCACGACTGACCAATTACACGCCTATGAGCCGCGCCCCGGGACGGAATATGACCATAATAACTTGTTTACGCCGGGAATTGCGGTAAATTATATCACCATGCCCGAGTGGTGGAATGGCAGACACAACAGACTTAAAATCTGTCGGAGGAAAACTCCTTACGGGTTCGAGTCCCGTCTCGGGTACTCCAAGACAGGCAGCAGCGTCAGAAAAGCTAGGGTCGGATTTGGGTGCGATTTCTAAATATATTCCGGCGCCGAGGACGCATCGTAGTTGAGGCTAATAGCATCTTTTCACGGCGGTCTCCTTCCTGTCAGAGCAACGATTGACGGTGACATTTTGCTTGGCATCTGTAGGGAGAGTGGCGTGGCTGTGTCTACGACGATAGCAGGTGGATTGTTTGTTACCCTCGAGGGACCGGAAGGGGCTGGGAAGACGACCCAGATTGAGCTTTTGGGCGAGGCGTTGACCAGTGCCGGATATGCTGTCTTGAAGACACGCGAGCCTGGCGGCACGCCCTTGGGTGAGCAACTCCGGCAGCTGCTGATGTGTCGTGATGGCGCGCCAGTGGCGCCGGAGGCCGAGCTGCTGCTGTTTGGCGCCAGTCGGGCGCAGCACATGCGGGAGCGCATCCTGCCGCATCTTGAGCAGGGCGGCGTGGTGCTGTGCGACCGTTTCCTGGATTCGACCACGGCGTACCAGGGCTATGCCCGCAAACTTGACATGGCGTTTATCGCGGCTATGCATGACTTCAGTGTCTGCGGCCGCTGGCCAAACCTGACTTTTCTCCTGGACATCAGCCTGGAGGAAAGCCGTCGTCGCACCCGCGGTCGGGACGGTGCCGCGCCGAACGACCGCTTTGAAGCCGAAGACAATGACTTCCATCGGCTGGTGCATGCCGGTTTCCATGACTTGGCCAGGCAATTCCCGCAACGATTCCGAGTGATTGACGCCGAGCGGCCAGCAGCGGCGATTGCTGCTGATATCCTGGCGGAGGTGCGATATGCCCTTGACTGAATTCGAAGCCCAATACCCGCGCATTTGCCGGAGCCTGCGCCAGGCCAAAGCCGCTGGCCGGACTGGCCAGGCGTATCTGCTCATCGGCGATGATGCGGATTTCTTGGAAAAATTCAGCCTGGCCTGGGCTCAGACCGCGGCTTGTCTGGATGCGTCGGAGGACGGCCAGGCCTGCGGCGTATGCCAGCCTTGCCAGCTGTTTCAGAAACAGGCGTATCCGGAATGCTTCGTTATCCGGCCGCAGTCTAAGTCGCGCCTGATCACTGTTGACGCCATGCGTCAGTTCGACCATGACATTTCGTTGGCGGCATTGCCGGGTCGGCTCAAGGTCGGCATCGTGGTCGAGGCCGAATGCCTGGGCGACGAGGCGCAGAACGCTTTTCTGAAGACACTGGAAGAGCCGCCGCGTGGGACTATGTTGCTGTTGCTGACCGTGAATGCGCGCCGGCTGCTGCCGACGATTCGGTCGCGCTGTCAGTGCATGTCGCTGTTGCGCAATCGTCAGGACTACAGCCTGGCGCTGCAAGAAGGGCTGTTTGCCATTTTGGCGAACCTGCGCCGCCAGGCTGGGGCGAAGGTTGGCCTGCTGGCCGCTGCTCAGATCAGTCAGCTTTTTGGCAAATTGTATGATTTGGCCGAGAAGCAGGCCGAGGCGGAACGCGACCCGCGCTGGGACGACGTGGAGAATGCCCAGCTCAGGAAGCAGTTGGCCGAAGAGCAAGAGGCTCGAATTGCAGCAGAGTACGTGCGTTTGCGAGACTCTCTCATCGATGCCATGCAGGCTTGGTTCTTGCAGCGTTTCTTAATCGCCAGCGGTATGGCTGCCGAGCTGCTCCCACACCCGGAAATACTGGCCGACGCCGGCGACTTGCTTGAAAATCCGCCCTCTCCCTGGGAGGCCGAACAGGACATCCGGGAGGTCGAGGAGTTTGCGCGCTGCGTGAAAAGCTATGTCGAAGAGCGCCTGGCTCTGGACGCGATGTGTTTGAGCATCACCGAAAAAAGGTGACAGCGCCAGAAGCCGCTACGGCGTGTTTCGTTTTCAGCAGCATTTTTCGATGGCTTCGCGACAGGCGATGAGCGCCGGATTCGGGTTTTCCGGTTCGCCTTCGTATTCCAGGGCGGCGAAACCCTGGTAGTCGATGTCGCGCATGGCCTGGATCATGCCCGGCAGGTCGATAGTGCCGCTGCCGATGACGACGTCACGGTGCTTTTTATTGCGGTCATAGACAAAGTCCTTGAAGTGGATGCCGTACAGGCGGTCGGCGTATTTGCGGACAGCGTCAACGGCATTGAGGTTGGCGTCCTGAGCCCAGGCGGTATCCAGGCAGAGGCCAATGCGCGGCGAGGTGTTCTGGAAGATGTAGTTGAGCATGGCGGCCGAACCCAGCCAGTGGCTGCAGCCGTGGTTGTGGATGCCGAGATTGAGGTCGTATTCGGCTGCCAGTTTCTCTGCGAGAGCGAAAGTCTGGTGGACGTTTTGGTCGAGCACGAAGTTGACGGTCATGTGCTTTAGGCCGCAGAGCTTGGCGAATTCACAAGCAGAACGTTCGGCCGGCTCGTTGCCAGTCAGAGTCGGAGCAAAGACCGAGGCGATGTCAACACCCTCATCCCGGTATTGCTGGATGGTGTCCTTGAACAGTGCGCGGTCGGTCGGCGGTGAGATTTCAATTTTAGTGAGGCCGATTTCGCGGACTTTGTGAGCGAGGGCGACGGGGCCTCCAGCCTTGAAGTGGCGGAAGCAGTAGGCCTGGACAGCGAGGTTGCGCTTGAGGTCAATCATCGTAGTTCTCCGAATGAGGTGTTGCGGTTTGGATGTTGATGGGGAGACGTTATAATATACTCCCAATGATTGACTCGGCGTCCGGCAGCGAAAAAAGGCATGATAGCAGGAACGGAACGATGGTTTTGGCAGTTGAAACCGACATGGTGGTTTTGGATTTTGAGAGCACCGGCGCCTGCGAGGGCCACCCGAATTTGCCTTGGCAGATCGGAGTCGTCTTTTTTCGTCATGGCCGTGTCTTGCCGGAACACAGCCTGGTCATGAATCTGCGGGTTCCAGAGAGTCATCCATTCAATCCTTATGCGCCAGGGCGATGGGCGTCAATCCGGGAGGAATTGGCGCAGTCGCCGACTTTGCTGGAGTTATGGCCGCAGCTGTCGCCGTGGCTTCTGGGGCGCCCCTTAGCAGCGCACCACGCGCCGACTGAACGGTCGCTGCTGCGGCAGACCTTTGCTTTTCATGATTTTCCGGACTGGGTCGATTCCCTGGTTTTAGCGCGGGCAGCCTACCCGGGCCTGGAAAGCTATCAACTCGGTGATCTCCTGGAACGGCTCGGACTTCTGGAAAAAACTCGCCAAGCCTGCCCGGGGCGCGAAGCGCATGACGCGCTTTTCGATGCGGTCGGCTGCGGTTATCTACTAGAGCACATCTTAAGTCAGCCAGGATGGCGGGAAATGCGCCTGGACGACCTGATGGCACTTGGAATCAGCCGAAACAACGGATAAATTATGCCCTAATCTCGCCCCTCGGCACCGTCCACTAACGTCCATTAACGTCCACGTCCACTCTCCACTAACGTCCACTTCCGTCCACAGTCCATCGTTTACTAATGTCCATTAAAGTCCACTAAAGTCCATTGTCCACTGTCCACTAATTCTCTTCCCCTTTTTGAGCGAAAGCATCATCTTATGGAATCATCCGCCCATTTTTCGGTTCTTCCGTCCAAGGTATTTTTAGTTGGGATTGGCGGCATTGGCATGAGCGGCCTGGCTCAGCTCTTGCGCTGGCAGGGGCACGATGTCGCTGGCAGTGACCGTGGGTTGGACGAGCCAGGCAAAAATGAGCTTTATGCCGCTTTGCGCCGGCAGGGCATACGTCTCTACGCTCAGGACGGCAGTGGCGTGCGTGCGGAAGAGCCGGACGCACTGATCATCTCAACGGCTGTCGAGGCTGACAATCCCGATTTGCAGGTGCTGCCGACTTGTCCGGTCGTGCATCGCGCCAAGGCCTTGGCTGCGGCGCTCAATCGTCTGGATGGCAAGCAGATTGCGGTGGCTGGGTCGTGCGGCAAGACATCGGTGACAGGATGGATTGTCAGTGCTCTGCGCGCCTTGGGCGAGGACGTGCTCATGGTCAATGGCGGCTATAGCCTTGATGCCGAAACTGATGTCTTCCCCGGCAATTTTGCCGTTGCTGGCAAGCATCCACGCTGGCTGGTTTATGAAGTCGACGAGAGCGATCGTTCCTTGAGCGCCTTTACGCCGGACTATGGCGTGCTGCTCAATGTCGGCAACGACCACTACAGCCAGGACGAACTGCGGGTCGTGTTCGCCGGATTTTTAGAGCGCTGCCGGCACGGCGTCGCGGTCTTGGCTGAGCTGGCCGACCTCGCCGCAGGCGGTCCGCAGCGACAGGCTCTTTTTGCCGCAGAGGAGACCAGTGCGCCGGGCGTGCTGTATCCGATGGAATACACTGCTGGGGCACAGGGAATTCGCTTCCGCGCGCCGTGTTTTGGCGAAGTCTCGTCTTCGCAGTCAGGCCGTCATTCCGCGGTCAATGCAACTGCGACGCTGGCCTTGCTCAGCCTGCTTGATTTGCCGCATTCGCCGGCGGCGCTGGCAGGTGCATTGGCTGCTTTTCCCGGTGTGCGGCAGCGCTTTGAGGTCATCGGGCAATGGGCGGATGGAACGGCTGTCATCAACGACTATGCGCACAATCCGGAGAAGATTGCAGCGGCCTTGTCCACGGCTCGGGAGCGTTTTGGGTCACCGTTGCTGGCTTGTTTCCAGCCGCACGGCTTCCGGCCGCTGGAGTTTATGCGAGCGACCCTGCCTGAGGCCTTGCGCGGCGCATTGCATCCCGATGACCGGCTGTTGCTTTTGCCGGTGTATTATGCCGGTGGTTCGGCGTCATTCAATCCGACATCAGAGCAAGTGGCAGCCGAACTGGCCGCCGCCGGTCTGCCAGTCAAAGCGGCAACTCGCCCCGAAGCCGAGGTGCTCATCCGCAGCCAGCACGATGCGTCCTGCTGCCTGATCATGGGTGCACGCGATAGTTCCCTGCGGGAGTGGACCAAGCAATTGGCCCAGGAGGACCCTGATGCCAAATCAACACGAGAATCAGAGTAGCCCACAGGCTGCGTTGCCGCCTATGGATAATTCATCGCGTGCCCACCAGGTCTCCACATTCAAAATGAGCTGTTGAGCCTATTTCAATTGAAGTGCTGCATCCGAGTATCAACTCGGTGACCCATTGATAGACATCCAGGGAAAAATTGATTTTACCCTTATCTTTTTTGTGATGCCGGGTTACATTATGGAGGCATGACAGGGTGATAAGGAAATAAACAATGATAAAACGTCGAAATAACAAATTCAATCCAAAGCGTAAGATTCGGAATTGTTCTACTGACGATGTTCCATTCCTTCAGCGTTTGTATTCAAAGGTCAGTTATGGCGGGAATCCTCAGCATAAGAAGCGCCTTGGTGAGTTTAGATTATCGCAGCCTCCGGACCCACGACCTATGAAATCCCTTTGTGATGAAGTTTCTGTTTACAAACCTTCCGAAGCACTTGATTTATTGAAACTCGGAATTGCGAAAGGATTTATCAGTGTTCTAATAAATGAATATGGATTCCCCAAAAATATCTGGTCAGTTATAACCTTGAAGAATGGCAAGGAGGTTCCACTGGAAGCGCAAATAGAAAATCCATATACTGGCTCCTACCACGGCTATCCGTTGCAACCAACTGATCCCATGTATGAGAAAATTCTTGAAAAATGGAGGACGTCGGAATGTCTGATTTCAAAATAACGATGGATTGGAAAGATTCTGACGACAGTGATGTCATTTTCAAGAATACCACAGCGAATCTTTCCATAAATGTCGATGAGGTCTTTCTTACTCAAAATATCAATGGTTGGACGAAGAGTGTTCAAGATTATATTCTTGTCTCTACTTACCCTTTGGCCAAATGGTTTGCCTACTATTGGTGGCGGCATGAAAATGAGTTCCTAACCATTAATGACAAAAAGCCAGATTTTGATTGGCGTGTCGCTCATGAGCTAGGCGCGGCAAATCAAGGATATGTCTGGCCAAAGGTTCTTTTTGCATCAGATGGAGAATTCATCAATATCTGGTCTGATATAATCCCGACGCCTCACCAGTCGGTGAATTATATCGGGAAATTGGATGCTGTTCACTATGTCCCTATTGAGACTTTTCAAGAGGAAGTTGCTTTTTTGATTGAAGCAACTATCTCAAGGATATCTGAAATAGATGAAGATTTGCCGGAACTGTGGAAAATCGTTTGTGAAGAACGTCGTGATCCCGGCGCCAGCAACAAAAGAAGACTAGAGGCAGTTCTCGGCTATGATCCAGAAGAATGCCCCGAAGAGATTCTCCAGCGAATTTTGCTTTTTCAGGAAGATGTAGGCATATCATCCATTAAAGAAATTGCTCCTTTTCTTGGTTTAGACGGTAGGCTGCAACAGCATTTGCAAACGGCGCAAGGAATTGAAAGCAATCCACAGGTTCAGCAAGACCAAATCAAGATAGACAGAGTCAGGGATGTACTTCCGTGGCAACAGGGTGTAAGCGCGGCACGACAACTCCGGGAAATTTATGATTTAGGGGATGGAGTTATTGAGAACAATACATTATTAGACTTGCTTGGAATTGCTTCCAATGGGCTTTCTGATTACAACAACTACTCTGTTGAAACCCCTGTTTCTATTGGTAAAAATGAAGGAAATGGGAAATGGACATTTATTCCCAGGGAAAAAAGATTTGAAACAAGTCAAAGATTTGAATTAGCGAGACTTCTTGGTGACTTGTTAGTTTACAAAGATTCCAACCGGGAGTGGCTGGTGACTTCTGATTATAAATCTTCTCGTCAGAAGGCTCAAAGGGCATTTGCCGGTGAATTCCTTTGTCCAATACTGGCTTTGGATGATTATCTCGATGGCGATTATTCTGAAACAAGGCGGGAAAAAGCCGCCAATGATTTCCATGTCAGCATTCAAACCATAGATACACTTCTATTGAATAATGGAAAAATTGAAAGAGACGATAAGGTTTTCCCGTATTCTGCTTAAATCCGTAGCAACGTGCGAAATCTTGCGATGGAAAGAGAGGCTTGGCACAGTGGTTGGGCTGGTGGGCGCCTAGTAGGTGCCGGGGGAGCGCCATTAGATTTGCACATTGCCCAACCCCAAGTAGGGATATAATGTCTAAAAGCATCATTGAGCGTTATTTAAGAGACATCGCCGGGATTCACGGCACTGGTTCGCATGTTGCTGAAACATCGTTTTATCCGGCGCTTGAGCGTATGCTCACTGCCATCGGCTCGACGCTGACTCCCAAGGTGCGCTGCGTCATTAACCCCAAGAGCACCGGGGCCGGCATACCCGATGGCGGATTATTCACCGCTGACCAGTTTCGGCGTTCCGGCGCCGAGGTGACTGCCAGTGGAGAAGCCTTCCAGGGACTGCTGCCTTCGCGCGGGGGGATCGAGGCAAAAGCGCCGCAGGAGGATGTCGAGGCCATTGCCGGCACCGAGCAGGTGCAGCGCTATTGGGAGCATTATCGCGTAGTGCTGGTGACCAACTTTCGCGCTTTTGTCCTTATCGGAGCTAATCCCTATGGCAAGCCTTGCATGCTCGAAAAATTTTCTTTGGCTGCCAGCGAAGATGAATTTTGGCATTTAGCGTCGCATCCGCGCCGGGGCGCATCTGAGCATGGTGAGCGGATGTTTGAGTACCTCAAGCGCGTGCTGTTGTATAATGCGCCTTTGTGCAAGCCTGAGGATGTCGCCGCCATTTTGGCTTCCTACGCGCATGATGCCAGGCTGCGCATCCAAAAAGCTGAATTGCCCGCCTTGAAGAGCGTTCGCGATGCGCTGGAAGAAGCGCTTGGGTTGCATTTTGAAGGCGAACGCGGAGAGCATTTTTTCCGTTCGACGTTGATCCAGACCCTTTTCTACGGCGTTTTTTCGGCATGGGTGTTTTGGGCGCGCAAAAAGTCTCTTCAGACCCGCGATTTGCCGGGGTTTCAGCAAGCGCTCTTTGAGAGTTCGTCATCTTACAGCGGCGGTGAGCATTTCGATTGGCGCACAGCGCAATATTTGTTGCGGGTGCCCATGTTGCGGGCGCTCTTCTCGCAGGTGGCTGATCCTGGACACCTGGGCGCACTGAACTTGACCGAAGTCCTGGACTGGACAGCAGCAGCACTGAATCGGGTGAACCGCAACGAATTCTTCGAGTCGTTTGATGAAGGGCATGCTGTGCAGTATTTCTACGAACCCTTCTTGCAAGCCTTTGACCCGGAGTTGCGCAAGGAACTCGGCGTCTGGTATACTCCCGAAGAGATCGTCCGCTACCAAGTCGAGCGGGTGGATGCAGTCCTGCGCAGCGAATTGGGCATTGCTGACGGATTGGCTGACCCTAACGTCGTGGTGCTTGACCCTTGCTGCGGCACCGGCGCTTATCTGCGAGCCGTGTTGAGGCGCATTGCCGCCACCTTGCAGGAAAAAGGCGGTGATGCGCTGATGGCGCAAGACCTCAAGCGCGCCGCCATGGAGCGGGTTTTCGGCTTTGAGATTCTGTCGGCGCCCTTTGTCGTCGCCCATTTGCAGCTCGGCCTGGAGCTCGAAAACCTGGGCGCGCCATTGCAAGAGCAAAACGGCCAGCCTGAACGAGTCGGGGTGTATTTGACTAACGCGCTCACCGGATGGGAGCCGCCCAGCGAAAAACCTAAGCAAATCGCCTTCCCGGGATTCGAGGACGAACGCGACGCCGCCGACAAGGTGAAGCAAGAACAGCCTATCCTCGTCATCCTCGGCAACCCGCCTTACAACGCATACGCAGGAATTAGCCCAGACGAGGAAAACAACCTGGTCGAACCATACAAAGTTGGACTGATCAGTGAATGGGGAATCAAAAAATTCAACCTGGATGACCTCTATATCCGCTTCTTCCGACTCGCCGAAAAACGCATCGCCGAA
>JAAZKI010000388.1 GCA_012799905.1 Lentisphaerota bacterium
CACTCATCTGACATCTGAAAAGCAGTTGCTGATAAACGTTTAAAGCCTGGCACTGAATATACGGTAAGCTGATATAGGAATCCGAGCCAAAGACCAGTTTACGCATTCCCGCCTGCGGTCCTCCCCCCGGCAGCAGCGGCGAGCGCATGAGTTCCGAAAGTTGATAGGCATTGACTCCCAGGAAGGCGCCACAGCCGGCAAGATCAAAATAAAGATTCTTGTGCGTCTTGACCAAGTTGGCTGCCAACTCCCGGAAATATGCCGTTCCCATGTGCGCCATGACAATCTGGAGCTTCTGGAAAGAGCGGGCGATGCAGTCCAGGTGAATGGGCATCATGTTCTTGAGCACAGGGCGACGGTATTTTTGGTCTGCCGAATTAGGCGCATAGTCTCCTGTATGGAAAAGCACGGGCAAACCAAGTTTTTCAATTTCCTCGTAGAGCGGCAAATAGCTTTCATGATCGTATTCGTAATAAGGATAGATGAACTTAAAGCCCTTCACTCCCATGTCTGCGTAACGGCGAGCTTCGGCGGGGTCCGGCGGCGTATCCCATAAATCAATCTTGGCCATAGGCACCAGAACCTCGGAAAATTCCTGGCAAATTTTGACCACGTCCTCATTGGCGACATAATCATGCCCGCCATAATGCAGCCCGCCAGACAAAGCGACCATGGTTTCATTATGAATACAGTTGTCCACATACTTCCGGATCAAGTCACGATCGTCAGTATTACAGTGTACATGCAAATCCAGGTGCATAACGAACAACTCCTGTTTTTAAAGTCCCAAATTTTTCAAATGTTGCCGTACCAATGCAAAGGGGCAATGCGTCTCCACTCTCAGGAAAGGCAGGCGTCCAGTCTCAAGGAAACGGGATGCTGTTGCAGTATTCAGCATTCCGCGCCGATTGTAGAACTGTCCCTGCCATCCCGTTGTCGGCCCCAAGTCATCCGGCGAAACTGGCTTAATATTGCTGCGCCATGCTTCCGGGAAAAAACGCTGAAAGCCTGGATATGAATTAAGCCAGCTGGCCGTATAGAGCTCCGTGCAGCCATGCGCCTTTTCCGATTGAGCCATAATCAAACGAAGATCGTCGGCAACATGCGCAGGGTGCTGCAAAAATGATTCCGGCTTTTTTGCATTGCGTATATGCATATAGCACCAGGCTTTCTGCGTCGGGTGCTGCACACCACGCAAGCTCCTCCCCTCTTCATATTCCGTTTTTTCTTCACCTAGTTTGGCATACAGCTCTTCCGCCCGTGCCAAAACTTCCGGATAAAGCTGTTCCATCTCAGAAACATCCGACACCTGCTCCGCCAGCTGGCCGCATTTTTCAAAAATAGGCACTTCACGGCTACGAATGATTTCCCAGAAAAATGAGCGTTCCTGTAGGCAATGCTTGCGCGATAAATTGGGGTGACGGCGATGCTGATCCCATGCCCCTTTCAGAGCAAATTCCCAGCTAGCACGTGTGTTTTCCCGAAATTCTTCAATTGGTGCTTTCCACATATTACATTCTCCGTAGCATTACGCCCGTGCGCCGAGGAGATATCGCCGCAAAATTACTGCCGGCGAGGCTCTCGGCGGAAAGAAAACATATCCAGCGCCAGCTTGGGTAGTCAGCCGCGCCGCCAGCCGCTGATGCTCTTCGGCCAAACGGCCCTGGTCCTCGCGCCAAGCCGCACAGTTGACCAGCCGGCGGACGCCGGTCTCAGCATCCTCGACCTCCAGCCAGCCATCGGTCGGAAGGTCGGCTTCCGACGTCAGCCCAAGATGACAGACCAGCACGTCATGGCGGCCAGCCAGGGCAGTCAAGCCATCGCCATAACGGCGGTCGGCCAAGTCGCTGATAATGATGATATGCGAACGACGGCGCCGGACGTCGCCAGCCAATAGCCGCACCAGGCCAGCCAGGTCCGTGGCCGGTGATTCCGGCGATGCGCCGAGAATGTCTCGAATGACCTGCTGCGCCTGACGCTCACCGCGCCGCGGTGGCAGTTGCCCTTCCAGCCGGTCCGAAAACAAAACCAGCTCCATCGGATCATGACCCCATGCCGCACAATAGGCCAGCAAGCCGGCGATTTCCGCTGCCCGCTGAATTTTCGCTTTTTCCAGACGCATAGAACGTGAAACATCAACGCCAAGGATTACATTAACCTCACGCTCTTCCTGGTAACGCGTCAACAGCAATTGACCCGTGCGCAACGATGCTGGCCAGCAAATCTGCCGGGCGTCATCGCCATCCTGATACTCGCGGCAATCCGCAAATTCCAATCCCGAGCCCTGGTAGCGGCTGATGTAGGCTCCGCCCAGCGCACCAGCAGCATCGCGACGCAGACGCAAGCACAATAGCCGCGCCCATTCCGCTAAAGCCGGTTCAATTGCTGGCTGAGTTTCTTCAAATCGCATCATCCACGCCTTTTTGCCAAGGTGCTGAGGCCATGTCACTGACCAATATAATCGCGGAATTTCTGTCCGCCAACCGCATCCCCGAGCAGGTTATCTGCGGATTCAGCGGCGGCGCTGACAGCACTGCCCTGCTCCTCGGCCTGCACGCCGCCCGACCCGGCGTCCTGGCTGTCCACTGCCATCATGGCTTGCGTGGCAAGGACGCTGATGACGATGCCGAATGGTGCCGACAATTCTGCCAGAAGCGAGGCATCCGCTTCCAGCTGCTCCATCTCGAAGTGCCGTCCCATCGTCAGCCGGGCGAAAGCATCGAAGAAGCCGCCCGCCGCCAACGCCTGGAAACCTGGCAAAAACTCAGCGACGGAAACATCCCAGTCTTCCTGGGCCATCATGGTGACGACGCCCTCGAAGACCTCTTCCTGAAAATGGCTCGCGGCGCCAACAGCTCTGGTTTGACCGGGCTGCGGCCGTACCGGAGCATCGCCGGCGTCAAGCTGTACCGGCCCCTGCTCACTGTCCGCCGCCAGGAGATTGAATCCTACCTGCTTGAGCACGGCGTCAGCGACTGGCGGCTGGACGCGACCAATGCTGAAAACATCTTCCGCCGCAACGCGGTGCGCAATCAACTGCTGCCCCTGTTCCGGCGCATTTTCGACACTGACGCCGGCTTGGAGCAATGCCTGCGGACTCTGCGCCAAGATGCCGATTGCCTGGAAGCAGCGGCCGACGCTCGACAGCCGGTCACGCCAGCGGATTGGCAGGCGCTCCCCGACGCGTTGCGGGTGCGGCTGTTGCAACGCTTGCTGCCCACAGAAGTGACCGTCTCGCATCGCACGCTGACCCGCCTGAACAGTGCTCTCCAGGACTTCGCTGGCGTGCCGCTCACCGTCAGCATCAATCACGACTTTGCGCTCCGGTTGACCCGCGACAACGTGCGCCTCGTGCGCATCGGCCAGGACGCACCGGCGCCACCGCCTCCCCGAAGCTGGCCCTGGCAGACCTGCCCTGCCCTCGCCTTGCCGGAGCTGGGCGGTGAACTGCAAGCGACTGTCTCGACTCCGGACGCCGTCCCCGCAGAAGCACACTCCCCCGCTGCGGAGGTGGTGACATTTGCTGCGGAATTCATGCCGCCGACCCTGACCGTCCGCACCTGGCAACCCGGCGATCGCATGACGCCTTTCGGTGCAACGACCGCAAAAAAACTCCAGGATATTTTCACGGATGCGCACATCCCCCGTGACGAGCGCCATCGCCTTCCAATAGTCCTAGCCGGGGACGAAATCATCTGGGTCGCCGGCGTCCGCCGAGCCGCCTGGGCGCCAGTCCGACCGAATACGCAAAGAGTTGTCACCTTGACATGGCAATGCGAAAATTAGGGGCGAGGGGCTTTTTCTAGGGGCAAGGGGCGAGGGGCTTTTTCTAGGGGCGAGGGGCGAGGGGCGAGGGGCGAGTGAGCTACGCCGCAATTGCCGTCCACAACGTCCACTCTGTCCACCGTGTCCACCGCAAGCGTCCCCCAGCGCTGCAATAATGTACGGCAAGCTGAAGCTTGAACTACATACGGCAAGCTGAAGCTTGAACTACATACGGCAAGCTGAAGCTTGAACTACGTACACGCCGGTTCAATCGCGGTTATGGTGCGCCAACAGGCGCTCCGGGCATGGCCGGCGCGGGCGGGGCTTCCACCAAGATTTTCGCTTTCTCGTCAGCCCGCAGCTTAGCAATCAGCTCTGCGTAGGCCTGCTGCTCCTTCTGCTGTTCCAGGAATTCCGTGATGCGCGGCTGCACTTCCGTCAACGGCTGGGTGTCTTCGCCACCGCTCTTGACCAGATGATAGCCAAACTGGGTTTCCACTGGTCCGCTCACTTCGTCCTTCTTCAGCTTCAGCAGCGCCTGCTCAAACTCCGGCACCATCTGGCCGCGCTGAAATTTGCCCAGGCTTCCGCCCTGCTCTTTGCTGGGACAGTCGCTGTGCTGCTTGGCCAATTCGGCAAAATCAACGCCTTCCTTCAATTGCTTCTGAATCGACTCGATCTTGGTCTTGGCCGCTGCCCGGGAGGCATCGTCGTCCTTCTCAAAACGAACCAGGATATGCGACGCTGACAGGAAGTTGAAATACTGCGGGTTATCGTCATAGAACTTTTTGACTTCCTCTGGCGTGACTGGGGCTTCCTTTTTGATCATATCTGTGACCATGATGCGTTCGGCAATGCGCTGGCGCAGCGTTTCCTCGGAATCAATGCCATTGGCTTTCAGCAACTTGGCAAAATTCTCCTCGCCGTGCTGGCCTTTGATCGCTGCAAGTTCCTTGGCGGCTTGGTCATTATTGGGGGCAATGCCGCGCGCCTTCGCCTCGCCGACCACCAGCGCCTGGTCAAGCATCAGACCAGCCAATTCATACACAAAGCCCTTGACGGCATCAACCGTAAAGGCGCCGTCAGACCGCATGGCTTCTTTCTGTGCGGAGATGATCTGGACAATCATCTTCGACTTCACCTCACCGCCGTCGTAGGTCGCCACCACCTCCGGCAGAGACGCCAAGTACTTCTCAACCGCCGCCGGATCAGCCGCCGGCTGAGCGCCGCCTTCCTGAGCCAGGGCCGAGACAGACATCATCGGCAAAATCGCCAGCAATGTCCCCAGACAGACGTAACGCGTCATCTTTCTTTTCATCATTTTTTCCTTGTCGAATTAGGATTGTTTTTGGTTCGTATCTGTTGAAGGCGAGAAAACAACTCAGTCACTCCCGGGCAAGGCGACTGCCAGCACCAGGCCAGCTGCTCCTGGCTGCTCACCAAGCCTTTGGAAACATATCTGGCAACCAGGGCCGACGGCAGCCCGAGCTGCGGCCGCTCCGCCCGCAACCTGACCAGCAAGTCCTCATAGCCGGCCTTGGTGTCCATTTGCCTGACCACTATCCACCGCCGACACAAAGGCAGTGATTTACTCTCCCGAGACATCATTTTAGCCAACTCCGCCTGCACAGGCGGCGCCAGCCGTTCCCACACCATCACTCCTGCCACTGCCAGAGCTGTCCGACTGTCCGCAGTTGCCATGCCAGCGCCGCTTCCGACCAGCTTCCGCAGCGCCGCCGCAGTAGTCAACGTCGGCAACTCTTGCCAGCACTTGGAAAACATATGCTGGGGAAAGTTCCGGCGAAAAGCCTCGGCTTGTGCAAAAACTGTGTCGACGCCGACAAACGCAGCCTCGTCCAAGGCGGTCAAAGCCGCGTCAATCTTCGCCTGGAGTTCGCGTTCTCGCAACACCGCCAAGTCAGACTGCAACTGCCGGTGGAATTCTTGAAAACGGCTTGAATCCGCCAAGGCTGCGACATGCGGCTCCAGGTCGTCCAGGGCTTTTTCGACATCGCCCGAGGTCTCCCACGGTCGCCGGGCGCATACTGCGGTCAGCGCTTCCAAGCCATCTGCCACTGATCGCAGCGTCAACAGCTCTGGGCTGCTGGCGCCCTCTTTTTCAATCCTGGCCAAGAAAAGCCGCAGCTGGTGATAATCGCCCGTCGCCAGCATTAGGTTGGTTGCCTCCAAGTGCCGACGACGCTCCTCATGCCGAAGCGCGTCAACGGCAAAGCTGTTTCCCGGCTCCAAGTCGACCAGCCGTTGCAGGGCGGCCTCGGCCTCGTCATGACGCCCTTGCGCCATGGCTCCGCATGCCTCCAAAAGCAGCTGACCATTCAGGCGATTATAGGGCGGAACAGGCTGCTGCTCGCAACCAACCAAGACAGCCAAGCCAACCAGCGCCAGGGTCAAAATTTCAAAGCTTTTGATGAAAATATGACGTGACAACTGGCAATGCGTCCTTCCGAGGGCAAGTTATAAGAAGTGACAAAACACCGCTGCCCTGACCGGCAGCACGCCATTTTCCCGACCGGCGGGGATGGCTAAAATAAACCAGATAACATACATCAACCGAAGAAATAAACCAACATGACACGTAAAGATAAACGCCAAGCGAATGAATTGCGGCCAGTTTCCTTTGTCCCGGGCTATCAGCGCCATCCGGCCGGCTCTGTGCTGGCGTCGTTTGGAAACACCCGCGTCCTCTGCGCAGTCAGCGTCGAAACCGGCGTGCCCCGCTGGATGAAGGAGCAAAATGTCCCTGGTGGCTGGATCACTGCGGAATACCAGATGCTCCCCGCCTCCACGGCCCAGCGCACTGAACGCGAAGTCATCCGCGGCAAATTGTCTGGCCGCTCCGCTGAAATCCAGCGTCTGATCGGCCGTTCACTGCGCGCTGTCGTTGACTTGTCTAAACTGCCGGGTTTGACTCTGCATGTTGACTGCGATGTGATTGATGCTGACGGCGGGACCCGCTGCGCGTCAATTACTGGCGCCTCGGTCGCCCTGCAACTGGCTGCTGCCAAGCTGCTCAAGGACGGCATAATCACGGAAAACCCGATCATCGCCCAGGTCGCTGCGGTCAGCGTCGGTCTGATTGACGGGAAGCCGCTGCTTGACCTGTGCTACGAAGAAGATTCGGCCGCTGATGTTGACATGAATATCGTTATGACTGACAGTGGCCGTTACGTTGAAATTCAAGGCAGCGGCGAAGAAGCAACCTTCTCGGACGCTGAATTGAAAAAAATGCTCAGCCTGGCTAGGCGCGGGCTAGAAGGCGTGTTTGCCTTGCAAAGCGCTGTCGCTGGCCGGGTGCAATGATTTAAAACGTATTCTCACCTTGAAAGGACGACGCCATGAAGGCAAAATCCGCGTTTTCTCAACTTCGCTATCTGTTCTGCCTGACTGTCTTGGGCGCGGCCTTTTGCACTCACGCCGCCCCGCCCTTCTCGGCCAAAATCCATGCCGGCGCCATTGAACGCATGCAACGCACCTCCGCTCCTGTTATTTTTGTCAACTTGGAGAGCGCCATAGCCAATGACGAGGCCAACCCAGTCGACATCGTGCCCGAGGGGCTGCGGGTGGAAGTCGCCCCTGGCGACGGCGAAGTTTTCCTGATTTTCACGGTTGCAGTCCTGCCAAACCGCTCCCTGAGCACCCTGGACTATCGCCTGCGAGCCGGCGGCGCTGAATATGAATGCAAGGGCATGGCCTTGGAGAACAACAATGTCTTCGACCTGCGCCGCGTTGTCCAAAAAGGACCAGCTGTGGTCAAACTCCTGTTTGCCTGCCCAGAAACCGCCGAAGAGGCAACCCTGATCAGCGCCTTCCCAAATGTGCCGCTGACGCCAGTTCCGACCATCACACTCATCGAAAAAACAACACCGCCGCCAGAACCAGAGGCCGAAGCAGCAACAGAAGACGAAAAAGACGCCAGCGAAGAAAAAGACGAAAAGGCGGCAGAAACAGCTGAAACAACAGAAGAAGCAGAAGAAGCAGACAAAAAAGACGACGACGCAAAAGATAAAAAACCGGCTGAGAAGCCGGCGGCAGAGGAGAAGAAACCAGCGGCAGAAGAAAAACCTGCTGCGAAACCGGCGCCGAAACCGGCGCCAAAGCCAGCGGAAAACCTTTGGTTCTAAACTAGGGGCGAGGGGCGAGAATTAGGGGCGAGGGGCGAGAATTAGGGGC
>JAAZKI010000425.1 GCA_012799905.1 Lentisphaerota bacterium
CTTGAGCAACAGCCGGGAAATTTTCCTGGACCTCCTGGCTGTGTCGCGTTCGCTTGACGATAAGGTCATCGATGGCTTCATCGCGGAACGCGACTACGAGGGCCTGGAGCGCCTGATCATTCGCTCCTTGATGGGCAAGTGACGTAAGCGTCGAAAGGTATGTAGCAATAAAAGCGCGGCTCCTGGGCGGGATGGACTGTCTAGGAGCTGCGCTTTTTTAATCCTGTTCGAAAGGCCTTAGGTCACGGCAGCGTCAGAACCGTGCTGCTGATCCAGTCTTTCACGCGGTCGGTCCAGGAGTCAATGGGCAGGCCGCGTTTTTTCATGCCGTAGCCATGTCCGCCAGCGGCAAACAGGTGCATTTCCGCCGGCACCTTGGCTTTTTGGGCGGCCAGGTAATAGGCGATGCTGTTCTGAACCGGCACGGAGTCGTCGCCAGTATGGATAAGCAGGCAGGGCGGAGTGTCTTCCTTGACCTGCGTTTCCGGCGAAAACTTTCGGGTCAGGGCTGGGTCGGGGTTTGGGCCGAGCAGTCGCAGGCGCGAGCCGGAGTGCATGAATTCCTGGGTGATTGTGATGACTGAATAAACCAGGATGGTAAAGTCGGGCCGGGCGGAAAACTGTTTCAGGCTAGGGTCGCTCTCTGGCGCGTCGTCAAACAGGGTGGAGGTAGTGGCGGCCAAGTGTCCGCCCGAGGAAAAGCCCATAATGCCCACTCGGCTGGGATTGATGCCGAGGTCTTTGGCTTTGCTGCGGATCAGGCGCAAGGAGCGCTGGGCGTCCCGCAACGGGGCGTAAGTCAGCAGGCCATGCCGGTCGTCCGGAGCTGGAACCCGGTACTTGAGGACAAATGCTGAGACGCCGATGCTGTTGAAAAAGCGCGCCAGGTCGTGTCCTTCTTTGTCAATGGCCACGCCGCCATAGCCGCCGCCAGGGCAGACCAGAACCGCTGCACCAGTGTTGTTGGCCGCTGCTGCCGGATACGCAAACAGCCCTGGTACGCTGATGTTGCCGATGAAACGGTCGAGATGAACGGCTCCGCGGCTATCGTCGCGCTCGACCGGGGTGTGACCGTCAAGCAAGGGCAAATCAGGCACGCCTTCCGGCCAGACCGGCTGTTCCGGCGGCAGGGTTGACAGTTCTGTACGCAGAATGGCAAAGGGAGGGATGGGGTCAGTCGTCATAATGGGGAGACTCTGGGTTAGGGTGGATGGGTTTGGATGACAACGGAAAGTTCAGGCCGGAAAAGCTTGGGCGTCTATAGCCTATTTTTTAACCACGGATGGACACAGATGAACACTGATTTTTTTGTAGGGTTGTTTTTTTGTAACCACTGAACATGCGGAATATACGGAAATTTTGTTTAATGTGTAAAGTTTTGCATTAAGCGCCTAAAGTACAGAATCCACGTTGACGTATGTCGTACTGGCGGCCCGAAGGGCTACAACATAAAAGCCCAGGGTAAGCGAAGCCCGCCAAGGGCGAGCGCAGCCCTGGGTGGACGGATTATAATTTTGAGCC
>JAAZKI010000517.1 GCA_012799905.1 Lentisphaerota bacterium
GACGTCGATTTTGAGGCTGTCCGCGCCAAGGCGTCTTACCTGACTCCGGTTCCGGGCGGCGTCGGCCCCATGACCATCACCATGCTTTTGCACAACACCGTGCAGGCAGCGTCCGAAGCGCGCTGACAACTATCATGTCAAACATCCCATCCAAGCGCATTGCGACTCACTCCCAGACTTGCGCCGCTGTTGTCGTCGAAGTCCTGACTGCGTCGCTCCTTGATCATCGCCCTGCCGACCGCTGCCTGGCCGCCATCTTCCGGCAACGCCGCCAGCTCGGCGCACGCGACCGCCGCATCATCGGAGAAACGCTCTTCGCGGTTCTTCGCTGGTGGGGATGGCTGCGACACCTCGCGCCACCGGAATTCACGGAAGCGTTCGCCAGCCAACGCTCGCTTGACAAGCCCCTGCCGGAAGCACTCTGGTTCGCCTGCTTTTCTGCTGCCTGGTACCTCGAAGCCCGGCCTGAACTGCCGCCATCGGTGGCGTGGTGGCTCTACCAGGCGAATATCACGATGCCGGAAACCGACTTCCCGGCCGGACGCACCACGCCCCTGCGCGACCGCCGCCGGCGCCTCAAACCCTTTCTGTCCCATTTCAACCTGGTTTTGCCGTTGCCGGTCGAGGACCTCGTCCCAGCCTGGGCAATCGCGGAGATTGAGTCGCCGCGTCCGTTGCCAGAGCTGATCGAAGCCATGCAAGTGCGGTCGCCGCTCTGGCTGCGCGCCCAGACTAACGACATCGACCGCCTCAAAGCCGAACTCGGCCGCGAAAACATCCGGCTGGAAGCGCATTCGCGCATGACGTACGCCCTCCAGGCGCCGGCCGCGCCCCCCGTCAATCTACGCGCGGTGCCGGCGTTCCAGGAAGGACGCTTTGAAGTGCAGGATATCGCGTCCCAGGCCGTGGCCTATGTCTGCGACCCGAAACCAGGCGAAATGTGGTGGGACGCCTGCGCCGGAGCAGGCGGCAAGACGCTCCACCTGGCCTGGCTGATGCAGGGAAAAGGCTCCATCGTGGCTACTGACAATCGCACCTATAAACTGCAAGACCTGAAACTCCGGGCCAGACGAGCAAAATTCCATAATATCACCTGCAAAGAATGGCTCGGCATCGATGTGCCAAGATACCACAAACTGTTCCACGGCGTCCTCGTTGACGTGCCATGCTCCTGCTCCGGAATCTGGCGCCGCAATCCAGACGCCCGCTGGGTGACGCAGCCAGAGGAATTGCCCGACTTCACTGAGCTGCAATTGCGCCTGCTGACCAATGCCGCCCAAGGCACGGCTGTCAACGGAACCCTCGTCTACTCGACCTGCTCGTGCTTCACAGCCGAAAATAAAGGCGTCGTAGACCAGTTCCTGGCCGCTAACCCCGATTTCACACTGCAACCGTTTGAATGTCCCGTCACCGGACGACATGTTGACGGCATGTCCCAACTCTGGCCCTGGGACGCTGACTGCGACGCGATGTTCACGGCAAAATTCACCCGCCTCCGCTGAGAACTCCCAGCCCGGCCAGGCCGCCAGAGCCGGGCTGTACAAAGGCTTATCGTTCATGGCAGACCAGCTTCCCAATATTCTTCTGATCGTGGCTGACCAGCACCGAGCCGATTGCCTCGGCGTGAACGGCCATGCCATCGTGCAGACACCGTACCTGGACCAGCTGGCGTCCGAGGGCGCTAATTTCACCAGCGCCTTTACGTCGTCGCCGATTTGCGTGCCGGCTCGTAATAGCCTCCTGCATGGCGTCTGGCCTTGCCGTCATCTCAGCATCGCCAATGCCGATACCGAGGCGCCGCGCCCAGCCGTGGCGCTGCCTGCATTCCCGGAAATACTCGCTGAGGCAGGCTATGACCTGACTTTTATCGGCAAATGGCTGGGTGGCAGCGCCCGCACCCCGCAGGACTATGGCTTTCATCATGTTGTGCCGGAAAAAGACTATCATGCGTGGCGGGAGGAGCAGAACCTGCCGCCGCGTCCAGGCGGCTTGCCCTTCTACGGTTGCGACGACGCCATCACCCCGGCGCAGTCGCGCCTGGCCTGGGGCGCTGACCACGTCATCGCCGCACTCCGCCAAACCACTCCGGAACGCCCGTTTTTAATCCGCTGGGACCCAAGCGAGCCGCATCTGCCGAATGTAGTGCCAAAGCCGTTTGCCGACATGTACGACCCGAAACTCATCCCGCCCTGGCCGAGCTTCACCGACGACTTCCACGACAAGCCGTACATCCAAAGCCAGCAGCTACGCTCCTGGGGAATCGAGGATTGGACCTGGAAGGACTGGGCGCCCTTAGTCGCACAGTACCTGGGCGATATCTCCCTGCTCGACAGCCAGACCGGTCGAATCCTCAGCGAACTCCAACAGCTCGGATTAGACCGCAATACGGTCGTTATCTACACCTGCGATCATGGCGACCTCTGCGGCGCGCATCGCATGTTTGACAAGCACTATGTGATGTATGATGACGTGGTCAGGATACCTCTCATCATCCGTTGGCCAGGCGTCACAGAGCCAGGGACAATCATCGACGATTTCGTCATTCACACCCTGGACCTGGCCGTGACGCTCTGCGAGCTGGCTGGACAGGATGCCCCGGAGTCGTTCCAAGGACGCTCACTGATCCCGGCTCTCAAGGACTTGCCCCGACAGCCGCGCCAAGACGTGCTAGCCATGTATCATGGCAATCAGTTCGGACTGTTCACCCAACGCATGGTCAGGACGCGACAATGGAAGTACGTCTGGAACGCTACTGACCGCGACGAACTCTATGACCTGCAAAACGACCCGGCAGAATTGACCAACCTCGCCGCCGAAGAAAACACCAGGGAAATTATGGCTCAGATGAGACGACGCCTCCATCAATGGATGGTGGAAACAGGCGACCCACTCAATAATTCCTGGATTCGACGACAACTGCTGCAAAATCGGAAAATCTGAATTAGAGACGAGAATGAGCTTGGACTACGCTGTCCGCCATGTCCTTAGGGTGGACTACCCGTCCACAGCCTATTTTTTAAAACCACGAAAAACACGAAAAGACACGAAATTTTTGTTTTTTGGGTTGCTGTTGTAACCACTGAATACACGGAATACACGGAAATTTTTGTGTATGGTTGTTGCTCGTCGGGATAGGATTGCATGCGGATTTGCGATTTGGCCTATAGGTTTTTTGACTATTCAGCCTGAACAGCCCGATGGTGTGGAGAAACGTTTTAAGTCGCCGCCCGCTTGGCCCGAATGAGCTGAGGGCCACCCCAACCTCGTAGAGGTGGCACCATGAGTAACCCCAGGTGAAGCGGAGCGGAACCTGGGGGTGAAGTCCC
>JAAZKI010000185.1 GCA_012799905.1 Lentisphaerota bacterium
CCTCGCCCCTAAAAAAAGCCCCTCGCCCCTCGCCCCTATTCCCATTGTCCACTAATCTCCCGCCATGTCCATGCCGTTTGCGCAGCGCTTGTACATCCTTCTTGCCATCCTGGCCGTCATCCCCATCGGCTACGGCCTCTGGTGCCTACGGCCGCGCGCCATGAAAGTTGCGGCGAAAAAGCCCTCGCCTCCACCGCGCAAAGTCTGCTCGCTGGAGGAGGCGCGCAACTACGCCAAGAGCCTCCGCACCATCGCCGCCTTCGAGGAGCGGCGCGCCTGGCAAGATGACAGCCTGGCATCCCGCCAAGCTGCCTGGCTCATGGCCAAAGCCAACTATGCCGTGGCTCAAAGCAAGGTTCTGACCGACCCTAAAGCCATGACCGACGCTGGCAAAAATCTGCTTGAGGACACCTACCTGATGCTGCTGCGAGCCTGCCATCAGAGCCGGCAGGGCGTGGTTAACATCCAGGAAGAAGGCAACGCCCGCCTGCGCGCATTCATTTCACCCATTGATCAGACGTTTCAAACCTATTCGCTCAGCATTCCGACCGCCTATGACCCTGCCGTGCCCTGGCCGCTCATCGTGTCCATGCATGGCCACGGTTGGTTCAGGCCGTTTCAAGGCCACCCGGCCCCAGTCTATTCCGGCGCCTTCTGCTTATCGCCGCAAGGCCGCGGCGCCACCGACTACAAAGACCTCGGCGAAGTCGATGTGCTGGCAGCTATCGACGAAGTGCTGCGCGACTACCGCATCGACCCAAACCGCATCATCCTGACCGGAAGCTCCATGGGCGGAACCGGCTCCTTCCATATCGCCACCCGCTATGCTGACCGCTTCGCCGCTATCTTCCCAATCGTCGGCAACGCCGACAACCAGGCATGGACACGACGGTGGGGCTGGAATCGACGCTTCCCCGGCCGTTTTGACGACCTGCGCCTGGCCATCCAAGAGTCCCATACGGCCCGCGCCTACGCCGCCAATCTCATTAACCTTCCGACCTATATCCTCGCCGGCGCTGGTGACGTCGTCGTCCCCCCCGAACATTCCCGGAACATGGCCAACCTCCTGCGCGCGCATGGCGCCACCGTGGAATACCGCGAATATCCCGGCATCGGACATGGCGGCTTTCCCAAACCGGCCCTTGACGATGGCCTGGCCTGGGCGTGCAGCTGGAACCGCCGCCAATTCCCCCCACGCGTCTTCTGGCAAGCATCCCAACTCCGACACGGAAAAGCCTATTGGGTGCGGTTTGAACAACTGGATCAGCCTCTGCGCCCAGGAACGGTCGACGCCAGGGCCGGGGCAAACAACCGAATGACGGTCACGACCGACAATCTCCTCGCTCTCTCCCTCCTGCGTCCCTACACGCTGTTCACCCCGGGCCAGCCCGTCCATCTGACCATCGACGGGGTCAACCTCGTCCTGGCCGCCGATCGCCCCTGGAATAACTGGATCACTCTGCGCAAAGACCCGATTCACGGCTGGAACCTGGAATCCGCCCTGCCTCGGCCACAGCGCATGAAGCAGCGCGGCTGCGAAGGGCCAATCCAAGACGCCCTGCTCGACCCCTTCCTCCTCGTTGTCGGCACTCAGGCGACTGACTTCGTCATGCGCGAGGCTTGGCTCCGCGAAGCAAAAACTTTTGCCGCCGAATGGAAAAGACGCAATGGCGGCTCCTGTCGGATGATCCTTGACACCCAGTGCACCCAGAACCTGATGAAACACTATAACCTCATCCTCTGGGGAGGCTCTGACGACAATCTCATCTCCCGCCAACTTCTCCCGGAAATCCCGTTGACCGACATCATGGCGCCGCTGCGCGCCGACAACGTCGATCTGGGCGCGGAAGACCTGGGTTCAATGATCGCCTATCCCAATGTCACCTGCGCACCTGAACGCCTGGCCGTCATCATCAGCGCTAACTCGCCCCGAGCCGCCTTCCAAGCCTGGGGAAGATTCGGAAACTGGTTCAACTGGGGCGTCTACGACTCCAAAAAATATTTTGACTACGCTGTGTTTGACGCGCGTTCTGCCATTCCGGAGACCATGCTGCTGATCGGCTGGTTCGGCTCTGACTGGCAAGTCGAAACCGGGAAGTGGTTCCGTGGCGACGCGGAATTGCGGCGTGACGCCATCCCCCAAGGCTTCCCGCCGCTGACCACCGTCCCGAGCGGCATCAACAACCTGCTGCTCTCTGAGCTGATGCCGTCCCGCATTGACCAGATGCGCGGCGCACTTGGATTCGACCGCGGCTTCTTCGGCGAACCGTTGCCGCTGGCCGATGACCAGCCCGGCGGCATCGGCATGCGCGCCCCCTGCACCATCGAATACGACCTCAACCAGCAATTCACCCAAATGACCGCCATCGTCGCCATCACCAATCCGCCGGAAAGCGAGATGTGCCTGCTGCGCCGCCGCGGCGAAGCCATCCGCTTCACGGTCTTTGGAGACAACCGCAAACTGGCCGAAACAACCGTCAATTGGAAAACCCCCGCCTTACCGCTCGCAGCAGACCTGACCGGCGTCACCAAACTGCGGCTGGAGACCACGCCGGCCGGCGGTCCGGCTTGGCTGCACATGGGCTCAGCCTGGATTGCACCTACCCTCTGGCGCAATCCGCCCTGCCCGGCTGCCGAATGGGTCAAACAACAAACTTTACAGAATCTCTACCAGCCGACGCCGGTTGACTGAGCCACGCCCCTCGCCGCACGCACCCGGTTGATGATGCTCATGGAAGCATCTTAGCCTGCCGCCTGCTGTCAGGGTAAGCGCCGATGAACCAGGACAGCGGCTCCTGCCCTCAGGCCAGGACGTCACCCAAGCCCTTCGAAGGCGTCCACCCGTCTGACTTTCACCGCGCCGACGCCAACTGCCGAACCGCCATGCCCAGCCCGACCATACTCTTCTGCCTGGACTACTACTATCCGCACGTGGGCGGCGCTGAGGTGCTGTTTCAAAACCTGGCTGAGGGCCTCGTCGCCCGCGGTTGGCGCGCCATCGTCGTCACCCAGCGCGTCCCGGGCGCCAAGGCCATTGAGACCGTCAACGGCGTCGAGGTTCACCGGGTCTGGACCGGCAACAGCCGGTACTTGTTCACCTTCCTCTGCCTGCCGATTCTGCTCCGCCTGGCTCGCGACGCTGATCTTATCCACACCTCCACCTTCGCCGCTGCCTGGCCCGCCTGGCTGGCCGCCAAGTGGCGACGCCGGCCGCTCGTGCTCACCGTACATGAAGTCTGGATCGGACAATGGAACCGCGTCTCCGACGCCAGCTGGCTCAGCAACCTCGCGTATGACCTGCTGGAACGCGCGGTCTACTGGTGCGACTACCAGAACTACGTCGCTGTCTCCAAGGCCACTGCCGACGCCCTGCTCCGATGCTGCCGCCGGATTCCAGCCGAACGCGTCACGACCATCTATAACGGCCTTGACTACGACTTTTGGAACCCAACCCGCTATTCCGGCGATGCCATCCGCGCCCGGCTCAGCCTCAATGACCGGCAGGTGTTCTTCTTCTCAGGACGCCCTGGAAATTCCAAGGGCCTGCCGATTCTGCTCCAGGCGCTGGCCAAAATCATCCCCGAGCATCCCCAGGCCATCCTAGTCGCCCTGGTCAGCCATGCCCCGGCCTGTCAGGCAGGCCTGAAACGCGCCCTAGCTTTAATTAAAAGACTCGCCCTGGAGGAGCACGTGGTCATCATCCCCTCGGTCAAGCACGCTGAACTGCCGGAGTGGGTCATGGCTGCCGACACCGTAGTCGTCCCCTCGCTGTCCGAAGGCTTCGGTTTTGCCGCTGCTGAAGCCTGCGCCCTGGGCAAGCCGATCATCGCCACCAATAACGCCTCCCTGCCCGAAGTCGTCTCCGGCCATCATCTGCTCATCCCGCCTAACAACGTTGACGCGCTGGCTACCGCCATGCGACGAGCCATCAACCACGACTTCGACTTTGTCCCGCCCCGCCGTTTTCTACTTGCCGACAATCTCCAAAAGCATATTGACCTGTATGCGCAAATCCTGCCATCGCTGACATGACTGCCACCTACCGAGAAAAAATCGCCCAGAGAGTCGGGATTTGCTATCTCGTACTCATGGCTCTGCACATCCCCGTCTGGCGAACCTTGTACTGCGAAGACCTGCTGGCACCGGCACTCCTCGCCATTGTGGTCGCCCGCGGCGACTTCCGCACCCTCCGACGTGACCCCGCCGCCCTGGCCCTGGCCCTGTTTCTGCTACTGGCCGGCATCGCGACACTAACGCACTTCAAGCCGTTTCCCGGCAATGCCTACCACTGGTGCGTGTATGCCTACCTCGCTGTCACTTTCATCTTTTTCCGCGGCACAGCCTTTCCGACCGACGTCCTGTTCCTCCTGGGCGCCGGTTTTCTCGTCCTGGCAGCGGCGGCATGCTGCTTCGACCTGGTCATGACCTGGACAGGCATCGGGCCAGTGCGATTCAGCCTGATCAGCGCCCAGATGGACGCTACCGCCATGCCCTTTCTAAGGCAGCGCTTCACCTTCACCTTTGGCAACCCCAACCTACTCGGTTCATTCTACGCCCTGCCCTTCGCTCTGCTCCTGCTCAGCCTGCTGACTGAAATTGAAACCTGGCGACGGCAAGCTTTCAACGTCGGCGCGGCACTCGTCCTGGCTGTCATCCCGCTTCTGCTTACAGTCAGCAAACACGCCCTGCTCAGCCTCGCCCTCCTTGCCGCCTTTGTCGCGATAGCCGTCCGCCAGCGATTCCGGTGGGCTGCGGCGCTCGCCGGAGCTGTCATCGTTGTCGGCGGACTAATCGGCGGACTGTCCATCGCCTATCCCGTCTTCCCATTGCAAAAAACCTGGCCGTTCATCAACACGGAATGTCCGGGCATGTATATGATCCACCAAAGCGCCTATGCCAAAATGGCTGTCCACGCCCCGACCAAACTGTTGTTTGGACACGGCGCCGCCGCAGCCAGAGACCTGTATCCCTCCTTCACCAACCACGACTCTGCCCGCCGCACCCTCGCCCACTACAATGCCCTGCCAGATTTCGACAGCTTCGTCACCTTCATGGCGCCGCATAACGAATACCTCCGCCTCGTCATCCTATTCGGACTCCCTGCCGCCCTGGCCATGTTCGCCTTCTGGCGCCTGGTAGCAGCCTCGCCACCTGACCGCCAAACCGCCGGACTCATCGCTGCATTCACCGCCGCACTCCTGTTCTGCTGCCTTTGGGACGATCTGCTCAGCAAACGCTGGGTCTGGATCACCGCCGCACTCCTGACCAATCGCTGCATCGACACTGCGAAAAACAACGCGGCAGCATGGCACAACCACGAAAGTGGTGATAATGTAAGTACAATTACGCCACCTTGCGAAACGCCTGCACCTACGCGCTTAACTTGATTGCGATTTATGCCCATACGAGACTTTCTGGAAAAAACTGAACAATACACGGTTGAAATCATCAACGGACGGCAGCGCTCAACCAGCGACCGCCTGTTCCGCGTCCTGCTGTTCGTGCTTTCCCGCGCCTACCGCAATGTCGTCCAGCTGCGCCTGAGCCTGTATGACAACTTCATCATCCGACGCCAGGCTCTCGGCTGCTTCGTCATCAGCGTCGGCAACCTCACCGTCGGCGGCACCGGCAAAACCCCAGTGGTCGAACTGCTCGCCAAAACCCTCGCTGCCCGCGGACGCCATGTCGCTATCCTCAGCCGCGGCTATCGCAGCAAGCCGCGGCCATGGTTTGACCGCCTGCGCGCCGCCTTCGCCAAAGACTACAACACCATACCGCCAAAAATCGTCTCCGACGGCCAAAAAGTCTACTTGGATTCCGGCGAGGCCGGCGACGAGCCGTACATGCTGGCGCGCAACCTCCTCGCCCAAAAAGACCGCACCGGCGTCTCTGTCGTGGTGGACAAGAATCGCGTCAAAGGAGGCAAATACGCCATCAACCACTTGCAGGCCGACACCCTCCTGCTTGACGACGGCTTCCAATATATCAAACTGCAACCATGGTTAAACATCCTCCTGGTCGACTCCACCAACCCGTTCCACAACCACGAGCCACTGCCGCTGGGATCGCTGCGCGAGCCGATCAAAAACCTCCGCCGCGCTGATTTTATCTTTTTGACCAAATCGAACGGCGGCAGCCACCTGCGACACTTGCGCGCCTTTCTGAAGCGCCACAACCCACGCGCCGAAATCATTGAATGCAACCACGAGCCGCGCCATTTTCAGGACGTGCAGAGCGATGCGCAAGTCGGTCTGGACTATATCCGCGGCAAACGGGTCGCCGCACTCTGCGCCATCGCTGTCCCGGAAAGCTTTGAAAATTACTTGACCGACCTCGGCGCCACCATCGTCTACCGCAAACGCTTTGTCGACCACCACCGCTATCGCGCCCATGAGTTGCGCGATTTCATCAACGCCGCCAACAAACACCATGCTGAAATTCTCGTCACCACCGAAAAAGACGCCGTCCGCCTGCCAGAACTCCCGGCTGACACGCTGCCCTTCTATTTCCTCCGCGTTGAAATCAATATTTTAGACGGCATCGAGCATTTTCACCGCTGCATTACCCGAATCTGCCTCAGTTGAATTGCTGCCAAACCCTGCCTCAACCAGGGCTGATTGCAGAAAAACAGCACATTTTTGGGGAAAAAATGATTATCTGACAAGAAAAACGGCAATAATGGCGTACACTATATGCATGGGCAATGCTTTGCATGGCCTCCGGCGCACCGGCCCGGGGCCGCCACCTGCCAACGACTGCCCACAAAGGGGAATGTGAATGAGACGTTGGTCAACATCCACTCTGGCCATCCTGGTATGCTCCACGCTTCTGTTCTGCTGGTCCGGATATGGCGGCGAAAAGGACGCCGCCTCACTTTCCGCGCGACGCCTGGCCCTCGCTGACAAGCTGGCTATGCAATTCTTTGCGGAGCACCCGCTGGATACAGCCACCGAACAGGCTCTGTCAACCCTGCTGCCCATTTTCCTGGAGAAAAGCCCGGGGTTGCCCAGTCGCCCGTCTGCCGCCCCCATCACTGGCGATGATCTGCAGAAGGCCGTCGAACGCGAAATAACCCGGCTCGCCCAAACCCATGTCCCGCCCCCTGACCAAGACGCCCTCTATGCTCAGGCCTCCGCCAAATACCCTATCTACCAGCCGGGTGACAAAGTCGTGGTCGTCTATAGAGCCAACCCCCGCTATTCCACCGCCCATGAAGGCACCTACCAAGGCCGCAGCGGCGCTTATCTCAAGGTCGGCGCCAGGATGATCCGCATCGCTGACATGGTAGGCCTGGACAACAACGACGTCGAACTGCTTAAATTCAATCCCGAGGAAAGCGAACGGCTCCGCCAGGAGTTCATCGCTGCGGAAATGGAAAAACACCGGCTTGCCCAGGCGGAGTACAAAAAGGAGCAGCGCCCGGAAGTCATCACGCGACTGAGCGCCCAAGCCACGCTGGCCAATGAAAAAGCCGGCTACACCCAGGTGCAGAATACCTGGCTGAAACCCGAACTAGTGATGACCTCCGCCATTGACACAGCCCGGCGCAAGACGCGCCAACAAAAACATGAACGCGCCAATCAGGTGCGGCTGGGCAAAATTGCCGTAATCGAATCACAGGCGCAATCGCTGATCAGCAAAAACACCTTGGCGCCTGCCATCGAACGCCTAGACCCGGAAGAAATCATCCGCTCCCAGCAGGAGGAGGCCCAACGTATAGCCGAGGCTGAAGCCAAACGCGCGGCTGATGCCGAAGCCAAACGCATCGCCGCTGAAAACGAGGCCAAACGCCTCCAAGAACAGGCCGAAATGAGGCGACTGGCCGAGGAAGAAGCCCGCCGCCTGGCGGAACAGAGAGCAGCTGAACCTGTCGTCGAACCCGAACCGCCCAAGGTGCCGCTCCACAGAATCATTCTCTTCGGCATGATTGGCATAGTCGTCCTCGGCATCGCTGGCATCGTCACCGCCATCATCGTCCAGAAACAACGCGCCAAAAACACCTTCAAGAAGTTCTTCGAGGGCCGCGGCAAGCTGCAAAAAGACTTCTGGGCCATGGCCGACGCTGACCCTGAGCATTTCAAATACGTGGCCTACATGTTCCCGGATCTGAAGGACGCCAACGGCGCCCTGCAGAAACTGTCGTACATCCGCACCGCCCCCAATGGCGATCTGCGCTCCACCCGTGACATTCTCTTCGGCGCCTACCCGCACCAAGAGGGCGCCGTGTGCTTTGTCGGCGGCGTCAACCTCCATTATGCGCTCTGGCGAGAGGCCACCGCAGTACTCCCGGAACTGCCCAACGCCGTCTATTTCAAAGTCAGCACGGAACCAGACGTGCAGCTTGAAATTCCCGATATCGACCAACTCGCCGCTGACAAAGACATCCACGTCGAAAACCTCGGCGTCCAAGAACTGGCTGGCGCTCATGGCGAATTCACCCGCTGCTACAGGTACCGTACTGACACCAAGAAAGCAGCCCTTGATTTCCTGGAAAGCTTCGTGGTCAACGAAGAAGGCATCGTCATCCATGTGGAAACCCAGGAAGGCACTTGGGGCAAAGACGAAAATGGCATCTTCGAGGTTTGAACATCATGAAAAGCTACCGCCAAGAACTATGGTTCGAAAGCCCAAAGCGGCGTGAAATCATCCATATCCAGCCGCAAATCGAAGCCTGTCTGCAAGCCTCCGGCATCCAAGAAGGCCTGCTGCTCTGCAACGCCATGCATATCACGGCCTCGGTTTTCATCAATGATAACGAAGGCGGACTGCATCAGGATTTCGAAGCCTGGCTGGAAAAACTGGCGCCGGAAAAGCCCTACAGCCAATACCGCCATAACGGCTTCGAAGACAACGCCGACGCTCACCTGAAACGAACAATCATGGGCAGGGAAGTCGTCGTGGCCGTCACCAAAGGACGCCTTGACCTGGGCCCCTGGGAGCAAATCTTCTACTACGAACTCGATGGCCGGCGGCGCAAACGCGTCCTCGTCAAAATCATCGGCGAATAACATCGACGACGAGAGCAAGAACTCCCCCACCGAGAGCCGCACCCCTGCACAGAGAGCAGGCGTAGTGCCGGGTTCGACCAGCCGTGCGCCAGGAGAGGCTTGGCGTTCCGCAACGGCTGGATTTTATCCTGCTGTGCACGGATGCGCGGGATGAAAAAACGTAATCGGTCAGCCATTGAACATTGAGCCGCAGGGCGTCACCCCTCTCATCCTGTCTCACCTAGGTTCCCACAAGTCATCAGTCTCATCCTGGCGCCATGCCTAAAGATCGAAAGCATGATGCCTGCGTGCAGTACAGAATCCTACTCAGGCACAAAATAACTATGATTCTGCAAAAAGCCGTTTGAAAAAGGGCGTTTTGTGGCCTATTTTTTCAGCGGTTCCAGAAATCAAGCTCCCCCACTCATTGTAGGGGGCCCCCATCCAATGGTCGCGCGCGCGTGAGGTGCGAGCTTATATCATTGGCTGACCCATTACGAAAAAACGTAATAGGTCAGTCATTGATATTTGCCGCCCACTGCTGCGGGCCTGGTGGACAGCGTAATCCAAGCTCACTCTCGCCCCTCGCCCCTCGCCCCTTTCCTGAGACCGCTGCACGTCGGAACTCCGAGTATCAATCGGTGACCGATTACGAAAAAACCGCCTGCTGTCGTAGCGGCAAATGGATATGCGGCAAATCTGCATTATATTGCTTCTTTGTCTTCATTCCGGCAAAAAACATTTCGAACTACTTAAGCCAAGGGAATTTCATGCAAGAAGCCGTTGTTCTCCAACACTTGTCTGAAACCGGCGCTCTTCTGGAAGGCCATTTTCTTCTGCGCAGCGGTCTTCACAGCGACCGTTATTTTCAGGCTGCGCTGGTCTTGCAGCACACGGTCATTGCCGCCAAGCTCTGCGCCGCCATGGCCAAGGCATGGGAAGGCCAGAACATCGAAACCGTCATCTCGCCCGCCATCGGTGGCATCGTGGTCGGCCAGGAAGTCGGCCGCAGCCTCGGCGTCAGAGCCATCTTCGCGGAAAAAGACGAACAGTCCAACCTCCACCTCCGCCGCGGCTTCACGCTGAAGCCAGGGGAACGCGTCCTCATTGCCGAAGATGTCATCACCAAGGGCGGCCGCGTCCAGCAAACCATTGACCTGGTCCGCGCCTATGACGCCATCCCAGTCGGCATTACCGTTATGGCCGACCGCAGCGCCGGAGGGGTCGACTTCGGAATCCCCTTCCGAAGCCTGATCGAACTCAACCTCCCGACCTACGAACCAGCCGAATGCCCCCTCTGCCAAAAAGGCGTCCCCATCGACAAACCCGGCTCCAAATAATCATGTAGCCGAACCGGCCCAACCGGATGTCGCCGCCGTACAGTCGCGCCGCGTCGTCCGGTGAAATGCCGTCACCACTCGACGGCTGGCTGGCAAAGACCAGCCCCGAAAATAGATTCCAACCACCAAAAGTCATCTCATGATTCAATGGATAATGAAAAAAATCTTCGGCAACCGGAATGCCCGGATGTTGAAGAAATTACAGCCGACGGTCGCACGCATCAATGAATACTTCGCCAGCTATGCGTCCCTCACTGATGAGCAGCTGAAAGCCAAAACCCCGGAATTCAAGGAACGGCTGCGCCAGGGCGAAACCACTGATGATATCCTCTGCGAAGCGTATGCCGTCGTCAAGGAAGCCTGCCGTCGCTTGTGCGGCACCACGGTCAAGGTGACCGGGCATGACCTGCTCTGGGAAATGGTTCCGTTTGACGTCCAGCTCGCTGGCGCCATCGCCCTGCACCAGAACCACATCGCGGAAATGGCCACCGGCGAAGGCAAAACCCTCGTCGCCATCATGCCCCTGTATCTAAACGCCCTCACCGGCCGCAATGTCCAGCTCGTCACGGTCAATGACTACCTCGCCCGCCGCGACTCGGAATGGATGGGGCACGTCTACACCTGGCTCGGACTGACCGTCGGCTGCCTCCAGAACGACCAGCCCTCCGCCGTGCGCCGCGAACAATACGCCTGCGACATCACCTACGGGACTAACAGCGAATTCGGCTTCGACTACCTCCGCGACATGGGCATGGCCATGTCACGCGAAGAAATGGTTCAACGAGACCACTTCTTCGCCATCGTCGACGAAATCGACAGCATCCTCATTGACGAGGCCCGCACCCCCCTCATCATCGCCGGCCCCGCTAAAGTCTCCACCCATATGTTCGACAAGCTCAAGCCTGCGGTCTCAGAACTCTACCGCCGCCAGTCCAGGCTGATGTCCGACTTTATGCAACGCGCCAAAACCACCATGGAAAATCCGGATGCCACCCCGGAGGAGCTTGACGAGGCGCACTTCCTGCTCGCCAAGGTTCAGCTCGGCATGCCTAAACATAAGCAGCTGATGCACATGATGGAAGACCCGGCCATCCGCAAAATCCTTGACAAGAAAGACCTGGAAATCCACAGCGAAAACAACCGCGGGCTCCTCCAAGAAGTCAAGTCATCGCTCTATTTCGCTATTGACGAAAGAGGCCACGAGGCCGAACTGAGCGAAAAAGGCCGGCAATTCCTGCGCCCCGGCGATCCTGACGCCTTCGTCATCCCTGACCTGCCGACCGTCTTCAGCGAAATCGACAGCGACGATACCCTCGATGACAATGCTAAACTGGAGAAACGCCGCCAGGCCCAAGCCGAATTCGACCGCAAATCAGAGGTGATCCACAATATCTCGCAGTTGCTGCGTGCCTACTGTCTGTTCGAAAAAGACGTCCAATACGTCGTCCAGGACAACAAAGTCATCATTGTCGATGAATTCACCGGCCGGCCGCAGCCCGGGCGTCGCTTCAGCGAGGGATTGCACCAGGCTCTCGAAGCGAAGGAAGATGTGCAGATCGAACGCGAAACCCAGACCCTCGCGTCCATCACCATCCAGAACTATTTCCGCATGTACGAAAAACTGGCCGGCATGACCGGCACCGCGGAAACCGAAGCCAACGAATTCAAATCCATCTACAACCTCGATGTGCTCGTCGTACCGACCAATAAACCGTGTCTGCGCGTCGACTACGATGACCGCATCTACAAGACCCAGCGCGAAAAATATAAGGCGATCATCGACGAAATCATCGAGTGCAACCGGCGCGGCCAGCCGGTTCTGGTCGGAACCATCTCAGTCGATGTGTCTGAGCTGCTCTCTCGCATGCTCCAACGCCGCAACATCGTCCATAACGTCCTCAATGCCAAGCACCATGAGAGCGAAGCCGAAATCGTGGCCCGCGCCGGTCAGCTTGGCGCCGTGACCATTGCCACTAACATGGCCGGCCGCGGTACTGACATCAAGCTCGGCCCCGGCGTCACCGAAGTCGGCGGCCTGCATGTCATCGGCAGTGAACGCCATGACGCCCGCCGCATTGACCGGCAGCTGCGTGGACGCTGCGCCCGCCAAGGCGACCCAGGCTCGTCACGCTTCTATATCTCATTGGAAGATAATCTGATGCGACTCTTTGGCTCTGACCGTGTCGCTTCCATCATGGAAAAGCTCGGCATGGAAGAGGGCATGGAGTTGTCTCACAAACTCCTCAATCGCTCAGTCGAAACCTCACAGCGCCGGGTCGAGCAACAGCATTTCTCCATCCGTAAGCGCACCCTCGAGTATGACGATGTCATGAATAAACAGCGGGCGACCATTTATGCCCTGCGCCGGAGCATCCTGCTCAGCGACAATCCCCGCGAACAACTCATGGACTTCGTATTCACAGCCGTGTCCGAACAAGTGGAATCAGCTTTCCAAAGCCGCGCCAAAAATGAGCCGGTCAGCCTGGACGAATTCAAGCAATGGCTGACCCGCATCTTTCCAATCAGCTTCCCGGACACGCTGTTCAACGAGGCGGACAATCCGGAAACCCTGGCCAAGGCAGTGCAGGAGCGGGTGGAGAAGGCGTACGCATTGAAAGTGCAGCAGGAGCATCCCGATGCCCTGCAATGGCTGGAACGCTACATCATGCTCAACCCACTCGATAATCTCTACCAAGACCACCTCTACGCCATGGACGCCCTCCGGCAAGGGGTGCAGCTGCGCTCCTACGGCCAACGCGACCCGCTGGTGGAATATAAGCAGGAAGCCTACGAGCTGTTCTCCGTGCTCATGGATTCGGTCAAGGCTGAAATCTGCAGTAACATCTTCCGTTTCAGCACTGTCGTCAATTTCCCGGAACAGGATGCGCCGCCGAAAAAAGACATCCAGACTATCCACGAAGAAGCAGGTCAATTCGACCACATCCCCGGCCTGGATGACAAACCGGCCCCTCCCAAGGCTGGAGTGACCATCCGTCGACAAATGCCCAAAGTCGGGCGTAACGACCCCTGCCCCTGCGGCAGCGGCAAGAAATACAAAAGCTGCTGCGGGCGCTGAATCGCCCGCCCTTCATAATTCATCATGATCACCACTTCCCTGCATAACCACAGCACCTGGAGCGACGGCACCGTCGACATCGCCACCATGGCCAACGCCGCTAAAGCAGCCGGCCTCAAGACCTTCGGCATCAGCGACCATTGGGTCATGCTCACGGAAAACCGCCCCTTCGACATTGGATGGAGCATCCACCCTGAACGGCTGGAACGCTATTTCGAAGAATGCCTCGAAGTCAAAAAACAAGTCGAAACCGAAGATTTCACCATGCGCATTGGCGTGGAAGTCGACTTCTTCCCCGAAAATTGGCAAAAAAACATAGCCCATCTGGCGAATTACCCGCTTGATTACGCCATCGGCGCCATCCACAACCTGGACGGGTTTCCGGTTGACAGCTCGCCAAAACCGTGGCAGGCTCTTGATCAAGACGCCATCAATGACATCTGGCGCAAATACTACCGACGGCTCAAGGCCCTGGCCGAAACCAAGGCGTTCTCCATCATCGCTCACTTCGACCTGCCTAAAAAATTCGGTTTCCGACCCACTATTGACCTGGATAGCGAGATTACGGCGGCATTGCAAGCCGTCCGCGACTCCGGCGCCCAACTGGAACTGAACACCGCCGGCTGGTCCAAGCCGTGCGCCGAGCCCTACCCGTCGCCAAGCCTGCTTAAACGCGCCTTGGCTCTTGACATTCCAATCCTAATCACGGCTGACGCCCATGCCCCACAGCACGTCAACCGAGATTTTGACAAAGCCATCGAGTTGCTGAACAGCCTGGCTTGACCCCAGGCAATGCCGCCTTGCACACCCTGCCGTCCGCCTTCGCGCATCCGGCCTAACCATACGCAACGTCTCGACAGGGGAGAGATTTCCGTTTCCATGACCTATGCAGCGCCTCGAAAATGCTCTGTCATCATCGTGCTGCCGGCCAAAATCGTCCGTTCCACTTGGCAACGCGCAGATGGCCTGCGCCTGCGCCTCGGCGTAGCCTTATTACTGCTCAACTTCCCCTTCGGCTATGGCAGTCTGCTGCTAGGCAGCATGGCTGCCGCCGCCACCCAAAACAGCCGCTGGCTCTTCTTAGGGACGGCAGGCTACGCCCTCTCCTGGCTGATGCTGGCCGGAGGAACTGCCTTAGTCGGCTATGAAGCCAAAGACACCTTATTCAAAAACTTCCGCCGCAAATGGGCGGCCTGGCAAAAACTCAACCAACGCCGCTAATTTGCCCTTAAACCATAAAGATATTCCTCGCCCACCCTTTCGTGGGAAGCAGGGATTGCGCTTGCTCTACAGGCCGCCAGGGCGACATACGTCAGCGTGAATCCTGTACTGCAAGCACTTATCGAAAAACTTCGCACAATAGCAAAAACTTCCGTGTATTCTGTGTATTCAGTGGTTTAAAAAACAACCCAAAACAAAATTTCGTACTACTATCAGCCAACTTCTTGTTTTGTGTGAAAGATTTTCTTCAAGTCAACGCTTTTGTGCCGCCTCTCCGAGGCTCAAGCTTGGGTGGACTTCACCCCCAGGTTCCGCTCCGCTTCACCTGGGGTTACTCATGGTGCCACCTCTACGAGGTTGGGGTGGCCATCAGGTCATTCTGGCCAAGCGGGAGGCGACTTGAAGTGTTTCTCCACGCCATCCGGCTGTTCAGGCTGAATAGTCAAAAAAAACGATAGGCCAAATCGCGAATCCGCTTGCAATCC
>JAAZKI010000199.1 GCA_012799905.1 Lentisphaerota bacterium
GAAATTTTTATTTTAGGGTTGTTTTTTTAAACCACAGAATATACAGAATACACGGAAATTTTTATTTTAGGGTTGTTTTTTTAGTTAAAGTTTAGTGATGAGCTCTTGCAGTGCGGTCTTCTGGCTGCCATATGTAGGCCAGACTGTCTGAATGGCAGGAACATAAAAGCCCGGGGCAAGCGGCTCCGCCAGGGGGTGCGCTGCCCTGGGTGAGACGTATAATATTTGGAGTCCTGAAAGGGCGACATATGTGCGTCGCCTTGGGCTGGTAGCTCAGACAAAGAAAGCCTGTTCAGCGGTCGGGGCAGTTTTTTCGTAGGTTCGCCCGTCGATGATAGTCAGGCCTGGCCGTCCTGCCGCGTTTGGCGTCGATTGTCTTTCGACCATTTCGCGTCGTATTGTCACTGGCTTGGTGACTGCCAGCGGTTTGATGTTTTTCAGGTCGCGGATGGCCACGATGGTTGTTTCTCGGATCAAGTCATGGGCGGCTTTGCGGGGGAGGAGCATGGCGCCTTGGCAGCTGCATGCTTTTTTCACTTCGCAGGTATGCACTCCCGGAATCCATTCGCGGGCTTCTCGGCAGACAAAATCGTCACCCGTGACCAGGATAGTCGGGACGCCGTAGTCGGCGGCGATGGCGGCATCAATGCCGGTTTCGCCGACCGGCCGGCCATTGAGCCACATATTTTGTATGGTGGCGGAGGAGTAGGTATGCTCCAGCAGGGCGCCGGGGGTGCCTGCCATGGCATGATAGCCCAGTAGGATGAGGGCATCGCTTCCGGCCAGGCCCCACATGCGCACCGGGCCGGTCTGTCCTTGGACGATTTGCACGCGCGGGTCGACCTGGTCCCAGAGAAAATGGTTGCCGGCGCCGTGGCCGTCACGAGCGATGACTTCCTTGGCGCCTGCTTCGAAGCAAGCGCTGGCGCAGACGTTCATCTCCTCGGTGTAATAGCGGCGTCCGGCCTGATAATGGGCGCCAGAGGCGGTGACGAATTCAGAGCCGCTGATGCCACTGATGCCTTCCATATCAACAAAGATGTAGATTTTCATGATTGTTTCCAGTTGTAGCAGGCGTTTTTCTTAGTCGGGCGGGAAAACGGCGGTCGTATTCTTGCAAACGCCGATTGATTGTCTAGATTGATTGTCTATTATAGCATAAAAGCAGGTAATTGTCGAGTGGTGCTGTCACGAAAGGAATCATGAAGGAGTGTTTTCAGGCAGTGTTTCGGGCGTTGCTTCGGCCGTTCCGGGGAGCGGCGTCAGAGGCTTCAGCCGAGGAAAGGGAGTTGGCTGGGGTCTACCAACTGGCGCTGTGCTTGGCGTTGTGCGGATTCTGGTTCGGGCAGGCTGCTGGCCGGGCGCTCAGCGTTTTGTTGGCGGAATTGCAGGAGCCAGCCTTCCGTTTTGGCATTGGTTTGCTGCCGTTTCAAGTTGGAGCCTTTGGCGGCGCTATGGCTGGCTTGTATTCATTCCGGCGTCTGTACGGTTGGCGTCGGCTGCTGGCTTTGGACTCTGATGATGGCGTCGGCATTGCTCGGGCGGTTGTCAAGAGCGTGCGAGTTCTCCTTCTGTTGTATCCAGTTTTGTTGGTGGTCAATGCTCTCAGCACGTGGGTTTGCCATCAGCTTGGCATTCCGACGCCGCCGCAGTCTTTGCAAGTTTTTGCTGAGCAGTCACCCGGGATGGGATTTTGGCTGTTGGCAGCGGTCAGCGTGGTGATTTTGGCGCCGGTTACTGAGGAGATTCTCTTCCGGCTGGTCGTCTATCGCGCTTTGCGCGGTGTTTGGCCGCGCGCAGCTGCTGTTCTCACCTCTGTCGTGTTTGCGGGGGCGCATTTCACACCGCAGTATTTCCCTGGGCTTTTTCTGGTCGGCATGGTGTTGCAAATGGCTTTCTGCGAGGGCGGGTTGCGTCACGCCATTGTCTTGCATGGCCTGTACAATCTGTTGTCGCTGCTGTTATTTTTGTCTGTTCATGCCCTGGGATGGTGACGAATCGGGGTAGGTGCTGCCATCAATCAAGCGTCCAGTCAATGGGTTCGGCCGCCCGTTCAGCCAGGAGCTGGTTGGTGCGCGTAAAAAGTCGCGAGCCCAGGAAGCCTCGATAGGCCGAGAGCGGCGACGGATGCGCACACTGAATAACTACGTGCCGGGTGTCATCAATGAGCTTGGTTTTGACCTTGGCGGCATTGCCGAGCAGGATGAAGGCCAGGACGCGATCCCGGCGGCTGGACAAGGCCCTGATGATGGCGTCAGTGACTTTTTCCCAGCCGCAGTCGCGGTGCGAGCCAGGCTGATGGGCGCGGACGGTCAGTACCGTGTTGAGCAGGAGGACGCCCTGCCTGGCCCAGGACTCTAGAGAAGGGCTGGCTGGCGCGCTTCGTCCGAGGTCTGAGGAGTATTCCTTCAGGATGTTGCGTAACGAAGGCGGGGCTGGCACGTCATCGGGCACCGAAAAAGCCAGTCCGCAGGCTTGGCCGTCATCATGGTAAGGGTCTTGGCCGAGCCAGACTGCCTTGACCTTGGCAAAGGGAGTCAGGACAAGAGCCCGGTAGATGTCTTGCCGAGGCGGAAAAATGACTTGACCGGCCTTTTCTTCACGTTTTAAGAACGCCTTGATTTCGGCCAGTGCGTGCGCCGGCAGGAATGGCTGCAAGGCCTTTTTCCAGTCAGGAGGGAGTGCGCTTTTGGTCGTCATGGGCAATTTTTGCTCAGGAGTATTCCACGGCCACGATTTGGGCCATGTTCAGGGTTGGAATGGTGAATGCGATACGGTTGTCAGAGTAGGTGAACGGCAGCATCGTTCCCTCCGGAACCAGCCGAACTGCTTTGGGCGGCTGGCGGACGGCGAAGGTGACTTGGACATTCGCCAGGGGGACGATGTCCTCAATGACTTCGACATTGCCGCGCTTGACCGGAGCGGCATAGAGCAGATGCAGAAGGTGGCGGTTTTCCTTCTCCTGCCAGGTGACGTTGGCGCGCCCGCAGGATGGCAGCGAACAAGTCAGCAACGGGTCGGGATAGAGTCGCTCAAGGCAGTTCATGACAAAGTCGCGGTGCAGGCGCATGCCTTGCTCGTGATAGATACTGAAGAGCGGATGGGAGAGATAGACGATGTTGCCGTGCTGGATGGCGGCCGGCCATTCTGTCTTGGCGCCGACCGGGCTGTTGCGGTGGGAGCAGAAGTGGGCGTAGGTGCGATTGAAGACAGGTCCCCAGGTGGATGCGAGAACCTGCGCTTGAACCGGACGGCAGGTGATGCCGCTGCGATAGGTCAGGAAAGGTGACGTGACCAGTTCCTTGGAGACTTCCGGGCCGGCTTCGATGAATTCTACGTCCCAGGGTGAGCGGCCCAGACATTCGGCGCCCAGGTTAAGAGCAAAGCGATCGTCGTTGATGTCCAGGCCGCTTTCATAGGATGCGAGGATGCTGCCGCCCTGGGCGAGAAAACGGTTGAGCTTTTCGCGGCAGCCAGGGTCAAGCCGGGCCAAGTCAGGCAGGATGAGCAGTCGATAGGGCGACACCGACATGGTCTCGTCAATGATGACATGCGGTATTTGCTTTTCCATCAGCATTTTGGTGGCTCCGAAGATGGCGCTGTCGCGATTGTTGTCGAAAAGCATTTCCATGGTGGCCAAGATAGCGACATCTGCCTCGGGGCGGGCGTCTTTCAGCCACGGTTCGCGTGTTTCCAAGTATTCATAGGCATGGCCGATGATTCGGTACGTCTCCGGGTCCATGCGGCCGGATGGATGGAGTTGGTCGCCGACTGAGGCGAGACATCCCAGGCTGGCGATCTGGGCGCATTCGTAGCGGAGAGCGTCCGGGTGCTTGAAGCCGCCGAATTCGCCCCAGGCAGTATGGAATTTGCCGGTCATGCCGACGACTTGCTTGGGATGCAGCTGGGTGAAATAGCGCGCATTCATGGGGAAGAAGTCATAGCCCCAACCGCCGCTGGGCAGGGATTCGATTTCGAGATGGCTGTCATACACGAACAGGTCGTGACGGCCTTTTTTGCAGGAGCCGTTATGGAAGATGGTGGCTTTCGGGTTGATGCCCCAGATGAGGCTGGTGGTGGCTTTCAGGTAGCGTTTATAGGTCATGGAGGCGAATTGCTTTACGTCTTCAGGCGACGCTGGGTCGAGATGGAGTTCGCGCATGGAGGCCTGGCAGCGTTCGCAGTAACAGGGCAATTCGCGGGTGATGTCAAACCAGATGCCTCCTGGGTTGTAGCGTTGGAGGACTTCGGTGGTCACGTCCAGAACTTGCTGGAGATAGGGCGAATTGAGGCAGAGGTTCCGCCATCCCGGGGGGCGAGCGCTGTGTGGATGCCCCTCGCCAGGGCCGCCAAGGATTTTGCCGTCTTGGGTGCGAATGCACCATTCGGGATGTTCACGGGATGCCTTGTCATTCCAGCCGACGGTGATGTAGACTTCGGCGTTGATGCCTTCCTCGCGGCAGACCTTGAGCATGCCTCCGACCAGGTCGGTTTTCAGGTTGGGATGCGATAAGCCATGCACGGCGTCGGGATAGTAGCACCAGCCATGATGGCAGCAGGCAAAGAAAGTGATGGACTGGACGCGCCCGCGGCGCAATTGTTCGGCAAACTGTTTTTCGCTGAATTGACCGCCGACATCAAGGCAGTGTTCTGAAGTGTGGAAGTCAAGGTGAACCTGGCGGTTAGGCAAGTTGGTCACGTGCATGCGGAATCCTCCAACTATAATGAATGATTCAAGACGCCCGGCTCCCGGGCAAGGGCGACCGGGCGTCCGACATAGGAAGGTGGGGACTAATATACTCCGCGTCGACAGCGAACGGAAGCGCTGGCAGCTGTTTTCCCGGGAAAAAGATAGTTTGCCAGGGAATAAAGGGGATTGACGCCGCTTCGCACTAGCTGAACAATTTGTTTGGCGTGGCGTCTGACAATGCTTGGCGGCGGTGGTATATTAGACTGTGGTTCAGGAGACGGTTTTTGGGAGCCGTCTCGTCAGCCAGTCGATAGAAGGAACAAGGTGGGGTTATTCGGGAACTGGCATGCGTAAAGCGGTAATAGTGTTAATGCTGGCGATGTTGGCTGTCCTACGCGGTCAGTCGCTGGACGGCTTTCTGGAGGAACGCGGACGCCGCCTGTGGGACACGACCGGACGCATGGTGCTCAAGTCTTTTCCAGATGCCTTGGGCTGGAGCGCTGCCGACTTTACGCAAATGCGGTATGCGGCAGGCAGCGTTAGGCAGAAGCTGACGTTTGCCGACATTTCCTTGCCTGAGGTCATTTTCTATTATAAAGACACGCCGACAGATAAGCTGTCCCGGAAGCTGGTCTCCTTGCAAGTGTCAGTGTACAATCGCGGTGACTGCGGCTCCTGGGATAAAAAGCGTTTCCAAAATGCGCTGATAGCCGTGGAGAAGCGTCTCAATGAATTGACGCGTGACCGCAATCCCCGTAAAAGCCGCCGTGTTCTTGCCCAGGCGCGCATTGAGCAAATCACGTGGCGGGCGTCCGGCTACGATGCGACCCTGCGCTGGAGCGGCCGTGGGGACGAGAACGAGTACATTACCTTGCTGTTTGCGGAGCGCGGCTCTACGGGCAAGCTTGGCGAGGAAATCCGCGCCAGCCTGAACCGCAGCGAACTTCGCGAGCGCAAAATAAAGGAGCGTGACGGCACCGTCCGCCTGGAAATTCCACCAGTGACCCAGGGCGGCAAGGGCTATTGCGTTGGTGCCACCCTGGAGCGCGTGCTGAAATATTTCGGCTCAGAGGTCGATCAGCATATTATTGCCCAAATCGCGGAGTCAGACGCAAGGCTCGGCACCAGCATAGATGTCACGCTGCAAGCATTGAAAAATGCTGGTCGCAAGTTGAACGTGCGGACTCAAGATGTTTACGTTGACGACAGCTTTGCAACTTTGGACGGTTTGAACAAGCTGTTTGAAAGGTACAACCGTCTAGCTCGGCAGAAGCGTCTGCCTGAGGTTGATAGCGCCTTGCAGCCTCGCGGCGGGGTGATTGATCCGTCTGAGCTGTTGGCCCGTCTGAATCCGTCGGTATTCATTGCCAGTCGGCAGAAGCGTGATCGCGGCGCCAAGTGGTTTATGCAGGAAATCCGCAATAATATTGACCGTTCCTATCCATTATGCTGGTCGCTGATCGTGTTTCCCGAGGACACCCATCAAGGTCGATTCGGCTTTCATATGCGTATCATCAACGGCTACAATTTGAAGAATAACACGATTGTCTATACCGACACCTGGGGGCCGGAGTCGACGACCAAAACCATGCCTTTGGACGAGGCCTGGGCCAAGACCACGCACTTGATCCTGGTCGCTCCGCGGTGAGGTGAGAATAGGGGCGTGGGCATTGGTTTAGGGGCAGTGGCGCGGCAGTTGTTCTGGATTCGTGGGCAGGATATGGTTTTGACGCAGTTCTTCATACCAGCTGAGGAAGGCCGCAGTTTGCCGTTCCAGGCTGAATTCCTGCCCGCGTTGCGCTGCGGCGGCTCGGCGGCGGAGTTGGTTCTCTTTGCTGTCGCTGAGCAGGCTGATGATTTTGGCGGCTAGCTCTGGCGGGTCGCCAGGCGGACAGAGAAAGCCGGTCTCACCGTCGATGATTTGTTCCGGGATGCCGCCGACGGTGGTGGCTGCCACAGGGACGCCGCAGGCCATGGCTTCGGTAATGGTTTTGCCAAAGGCTTCGGCTTTGGCCGTGTGCACGAACACATCAGCGGCGCGGTAGTAGCTCGCCAATCGACTGGGGTTGGTGATAAATGGCACGCAGCGCACATTGAGTCGGCGGAGCGCAGCAGAAGGAGCTTTGACGCCGACGCAGACGAACAGCAGGTCTGGCCGGCGCTCAGCAACCAGGCGGATGGCCTCCTGCATGGTCCGCGGGTCCTTGAAGACGCTGCGGCGGGCAGCAGCAGCGAACATGACGATGGGAGTCGTTGTCGGCAAATTCAGCTCGCGGCGAGCGGCGTCCTGGTCACCGGGTTTGAATACATTGATGTCGATTCCATTTGGAATGACTTTGTAGTCAATGGCTTGCAGCATTGATTGCCGAGCTTGGTCAATGAGCCACTGCGAAGGCGCGGTCACATAGAAGCGGGCGGCGGCATAGATATCGGCTTTTTGGCGCCAGTTTTCCGCGGTGGCATCACGTCGGCAGCGCGGGTAGACATCCAGTCGCGGGCATTGTCCGCAGCCATTTTTCCAGCGGTCGCAGTCCATGAAGTAGGCGCAATGTCCAGTGAGCAGCCAGGTATCGCGCAGGTTGAGGATTAGCGGCGCTTGCCGGGCCAGTTCGGGCAGGATTCGCAAATCAAAGTACCAGCCGTGGAGGTTGTGGCAGTGGATGATATCGGGCTGGGCTGGGCACATATTGACGATTTGTCGGCAGCCGGGGAAGTCCATTTCGTCGCGTCCGGCTCGCCAGTCAGCCAGTCGGGTTGGCGAGGCCAATCGCTCCAGGCTTATGGCCAGGCGTCGTGCGCCGGGGAGTGCGGGGTCGCCGGCGCGGGCGATTTCCGCGGCTATTTGCAGCAGTCGCCGGCCAGCTCCGGCGATCGGTGGGCGTGGGATTTCCAAGACATCCGGGTCGTTGGAGTATTTCCGTCCAACCGCCAGCCAAGAGCCATGCCCCAGCTCGCGGTAGCGCTGAAAAAGGCCCCGGGCCGAGCCTTCGGCGCCGCCGCCGCGGTCTGCTGTGTTGATTTGGAGTATGTTCACCTGGACTCGCAGCAACCATGACACTATTGAAAGCAGGGATGCCAAGCCGGCAGTCGGCTTGAGTCGAAACGCCATACTATAGCGGCAGATAAAAGAAACGGAAAACAGCGATGCGGATTTTCGTTTGTGGTGTAACTGGAAAAAGCAAGCTCACGGAATGATATCACGCTATCTACCGCAAGAGCAAATCGGGTTACATCCGTATCCGTAGAATAAAAACCGCAGGGCGGCGTGAAGCGTTGCCCTGCGGTTTAGGCGTGTTTGCTTTGGTGGTGGCTGCGAAGCCTTTGCTTATTCAGGCCGCCTTAGAAGTCTCCACCGCCCTTGCGTTGCTCAGCAGCCTGTTGTACTTCATTGCGATCCACAAGCTTGAGATTCAATAACGGGTGCTGGAAGAAGTTAGGCGTATCGCGGTCATCATAGGTAACGGTCAGGACGGCGTTGGCCGGCAGGTTAAGAAAGCCGTCCAGACGGTCAGTGACATCAAGTTCCCGGTTTTCGCCGTCGAGAACGTTGAATTCCCGCAGATGCAGCTTACCGGTTTGATTATGCCGATAGAAGCGGACCAGTGCCTTGATTTCGCTGTTGGCATCAAAAGTGGGAACCTGTACGGTCAGGCGCGCGGTGCTCAATTCTTTGCCCAGCGGATTGAAATATCGCACGCTTTCCTTGTGCGGCTTTCCATCCCGTTTGCCGGTGAATTCCACAAAGCTGTTAAGAATGCCATTGTCTGACACAAATCCGGTAATGGTGAAAATATATTCGCGATTGGGATTGACCCTGAAGGCCGGGCTACTGAAAACATGATACCCCTCTTCAAACACCCTCTCGACATCAGTGTCAGCCCGCCTGAAACGTGCAATATTTTCCGGTATCAGGGGGCGTTTAAGCAGCGTTGCCTTGACTCCCGGGTAGAGCAGGAGCTTGTCGCCTGGCGCGAGTGAGTCGCGGTAAAGTATCTCCTGCTCGTTGAAGGTTAGCCGGGGGTAGCTGACTGTGCGCCTGAGCGATTCCAGTTCCAGGTGGAAGTTAGAACCCCTGCCGCCGCCGCTTATCATCAGCCAGCGTTCTCCCGTACGGGAGATGGTGTATTCAGTATTCATGCTGCGGCTCTGCTGCATGCCATCAGCGTTTTGGACGGTCTTTTCCCCTCCATCTGCCTGGACTGCGACTTGCAGCTGTTTCGGTGAAAAGCTGTCGCTTTCCTTTTCTTTTTGCAGCCACCAGGTTGCTTCCAAGACTGCTTCGCCAGCCAGATTCTCCATGTGTAATACGCGGGGGCTGTTAGCTTCTGGCGACAGTATGTAGCCGTCCGGAATGCCGGTCAGTTGCAATTTTACGTTTTTCAGGGCGACTTGCTCTTCATTGCCCCCGAACCAGGATTTATTGCGGGGATTGAAGAGTGTAGCCGAGACTGTGGCATAGTCTCCGGGCGCCTTGTTTCGGAAGTCATATTCCAGATAGAGCCGCGGCTTCAGTATTTGCTTGACCACCGGCATGCCAATCTGATAGCGGTGCCCGAGCCAGCGTAGCA
>JAAZKI010000214.1 GCA_012799905.1 Lentisphaerota bacterium
ATTACTCCTTCAAACATTAGTTCAGGATACACACGCCGACTTCGCCTCTGCATAAAGCGACTGGCGAGGGAAGCGCGGCGTCGGCAAAACTCTTTGTACAATGTCATGGACAAGGCAGCAATGTCAAATGACGCCCTAACAAAATTATTTCCAGCCCGGGTGATTTTCACTTTTCGCACAACTGCAATGCTGGCTTTTGCGCTGACATGCCCCAAAAGCAGGAATTTCCGGGAAATGCGCCGGGCCGGTTATCCGTCCTTTGCGCCGGCGGCTATATTACAACTTTGTTTGTCGTTATTTCTTTCTTGGCTGTTGCATAGACGGCTTTCAGAACACTAAAAGGAACGTTGAACATGGCGAAAACGAGTACGTATATCAGCACTCGCGGCGGGGTGGCGGGCGTTGACTTTTTGTCCGCAGTCATGATGGGTTTGGCTGACGATGGCGGTTTGCTGCTGCCAGCGGCTCTGCCTGATGTCCGGGAGCGGCTTGACTCCTGGCGCAGCCTGGCGTATCCGGAATTGGCGGCGGCGGTTATGGCGGACTATGTCGGCGACACTATTCCGGCTGACGTCCTTCTTGACCTGCTGCGACGGAGTTATTCCACCTTCAGCGTTCCGGAAGTCGTCCCAGTCGTCCCTTGCGGCAATCTCTACATCGCCGAGTTGTTTCACGGCCCGACCCTGGCTTTCAAGGACATCGCCCTGCAATTCCTGGGCAATCTCTTCGAGTACATTTTAGGGCGGACTGGTGGCAAGCTGAACATTCTCGGCGCGACCAGCGGCGACACTGGCAGCGCCGCCATCCACGGCGTGCGCGGAAAAGCCGGCATAGATATTTTCATTATGTTTCCTGATGGCCGGGTCAGCCCATTGCAGGAAAGACAGATGACGACTGTCCCGGACCGCAATGTCCACTGCATCGCTGTTGAAGGGACGTTTGACGATGGCCAGCGCGTTTTAAAGGAAATTTTCAATGACCTTGCCTTCAAACGGCAGTATCACCTCGGCGCGGTCAATTCCGTCAACTGGGCGCGGGTATTGGCGCAAGTGGTGTATTACTTCTGGGCGGCTTTCCGGGTGCGCGAGCAGAGCGGGGCGCAAGCCGTGCAGGTCGCTGTCCCGACCGGGAACTTCGGCGATATTTTTGCTGGCTACATCGCTTTGCGGATGGGAGCGCCGATTGAGCGCCTGATCCTGGCGACCAACGAGAATGACATCCTTAGCCGGTTCTTCAACCACGGCGACTACAGCCTCGGAGCAGTCAGTCCGACTTTGAGTCCCAGCATGGACATCCAGGTGGCCAGCAACTTTGAGCGGTATCTGTATTACCGCGTCGGCGAGGACAGCGCCAGGGTGCGGGATTTGATGGCGACTTTTGCGCGTGACCGGAAAATCACCATTCAAGATGATGGCGATCCCGTCTTTGCGGCCGGCCGCGGTGATACAGCCATGACCTTGGACGCTATCCAGCGCTACTATAAGCAGCACGGATATATCCTGGACCCGCATACCGCTGTCGGCGTCGCTGTTGCCGAGTCCTTCCCCAGCCAAGTTCCGACTATTTGCCTGGCCACTGCTCATCCTGCCAAATTCTCTGCTGCAATCACGCAGGCGTTGGGGGCGGACCTGGCCAAGCATCCAACTTTAGAGGCCTTGAAGAACCTGCCCGTCCGGCGAGTAACCCTAAAGCCGGAAAAAAGCGTTATCCAAGCCTACATGGCTGCTGAACTCGGGCGCTGAACAGGGGGCTATTGCAAAGACGCCCGCGACCGGAATTATACCGGTGACCTCACATGATACAAGTCAGCTATTCTGCGGTTCTTCCGGGGTTTACGTCCCCCGGAAGAACCGTTTTTTCTGTTATCTGCTTGACTGACGCATCACACATAATGGCCCAAACTCATCATTTTTTGGCTGAAATCCATTTTTGCAATGAGCAGAGAAATGGTTAGAGTAAAAGAGGCGTTCCAAATAGCTGGCGCTGAAAAACATAAAAAGCAGGAGCGGAAAAATGGCAACGTATGTAATGAAGTCGAAGGAAATTCCGGTTGTTCGGGAAGTCGATGTGCTGGTCGCCGGCGGCGGCTATGCCGGGTTTGGCGCCGCCATGTGCGCTGCGCGCAACGGCGCAAAAGTTCTGCTTGTCGAACAACAATCTGCCTTGGGAGGCCTGGTGACAATGGGGTATGTCGCCTTGACCTTCAGTTACATCGAAGGCATTGGATATGAACTCTTTCACGCCCTCAAAATGTGCGGCGCCGTCAAGGGGCGTTTCCTCGACCTGGAAAAAACCAAGGTCGTCTTGGAGCAAATGCTCCTTAAGGAAAACGTCGAAATTCTTTACGGCACCAGCGTCACTGACGCCATTGTTGAAAACGGCGTACTCACCGGCGCCGTGATTTTCAACAAAAGCGGGTTCCAGGCCGTCCGCGCCAAATGTTCAGTTGATGCTTCTGGCGACGGCGATTTGGCGGCCTATGCTGGAGTGCCCTTCGAATCCGGATGTCCCGAGCTTAACAACTACAATCAGGCGTCCAGCCTCGTGATGCACGTTGGAAACGTCGACACCGAAAACATGCCCCGAAATCTCCAGGCGCTCTGGCTTGAAAGCATCAAAGCCGCTGTCGAAGCCAAAGAATATCCCTATATAATCGACAAGCGCGTCAACTGGCTGGCGCGGGTGCCTGGACGCGATCCACGTCACGCGGAATATTACATCTGCTATACGCACAGCCGCAATTGCCGTTGCCTTGACGCATTTGATCTCACCCGACAACTAATTGAACAACGGCAACAGTGTCAATGGACAATCGATTTTATGCGGAAAAATCTGCCGGGCTTCACTGATTCCTGGCTGATTAGCAGCGCCCCGCTTCTCGGAGTCCGCGAATCCCGCCGCATCATGTGTGAATATAAGATCACCGGCGATGACTTAGTGGACAATGCCCGCTTCCCCGACGCCGTGGCGCGCGCAATGCACCAGTTTGACGCGCATCATCCGACTGAACCAGGACACATCAAGCACATCATCCGCAAGGACGCCGAAGGAAATGAAGTCAAGTGCTATGTCAATCCCGGCCAGTGGCGCGAAATTCCTTACCGTGCTCTCGTGACCAAGAATATCGACAATCTATTGGTCGCAGGACGCAATGTCTCGTCTGACTTCATGGGACAAAGCGGCGTGCGTCTGGTGCTTGAATGCCTGAACATGGGACAGGCGGCTGGCACGGCGGCAGCGATGTCAGTTAGGGAGAATGTAACGCCCAGGAACCTCGATGTTCAGAAGCTCCGTCAGCAGCTAGTGGATCAGGGAATCGATCTTTTCCATGAACCGCAGTTCGGCCAGTCCGGGATATCGACGCAGATAAAAATCACGCCTAACGATCTGTTGTTCCCGGAGCAGAACAAATCCGGTCAGGCCTCCGTGGTGCTCACGCCCGAAGCGTACGCCAAATACAGGCTTGATGTCGAGGCCATTGAAGCCGAGGCCATGAAAAAATACATGAGCAAGCAAGGTTATACCGATACTGGCGGCGATGTCGGAACCAACCTGGAATAAGTTAAGCCGTTGATTGCATCGGGGAATGGCGACGGATAAGTCGTTTTTCCCCGTTATTGCATTTCCAGGCGAAGCGGAGCACAGGTCGGCTCCGTCCGCAGTTTCCTAAATCCTTACGCACGGTATTTGAGTCGGTAAGCTCGCGGGGTGCAATGCGCGTATTTTCGAAAAGCGGCAACAAAGTTGGTTGCTTCGCTGTATCCCAGCTGGGTGGCAATTTCGCTTATCGTCAAATCGGTCGAAGACAGGAGCCGACAGGCTTCGGCAAATCTCAATTCTTTGAGACTGCGCCCCGGGGATGTGCCGAATTCCGCGCGCCACAGCCGAGCGAAATTTCTGCGGCTGAATCCGAATTTTCGAGCCAGGTCGTCGAGTCGGCCGAAATATGGCATCGGATGGGCGTAAAGATAAGACGCTGCTTCACGAATGCGGGTGCGTTGCCGACATTCCGGCGGATGGCTGCGCATTGCCAGCAAAAACTCTGAAAGCAGGGACATGCACAGTCGGTCAATCCGGTCGGCGGCGCCGGGCACAAACACATATTCCAGCTCTGACTGCAATTCCCCGCTCAGCCTAGAGATCGCTGGAGACGGGGTCAATCCTTGAAGCACCAGACCATCAGGAAGTTCGAGGGACGTTTCTGGGGCATATTTAAAGTAGAGCGACTGTCCCTCTCCGTGCGCCGAACGCAATTTATCACCCGGGCGTTTGATCAGCAGATGCGGATACGTCGCCTTGTAGAGTGTCCCGTTCACCTTCATTTCGGCGACTTCCGGTGAGCCGCTCGGATGGTAACATATTTGCCAATCCGTAACGCTTTGTGTGACAGCATAGTTGAACCGGACAAAAATCACCGAAGTTACTGGTGGAAATAAGTGCAGTTCGCGCGGAAGTTCGCTCAAATCAAAACGTATCGGCATTTTGGCGGAAGTGCGCGTATGCAACATGCGCTTCTCACTTTCTGACATATACTTTTCGTTAGAATATCAGAATTAAGCCAGGCTCGGCGCCTTGTCTTGTCAAGTTGAACAGGGCAGGGCGTACGTTATATTATATCGCCATATCCAGGGAGAAAATGACGTTTGACACGTTTTGCAGTGGAAAAACTTAATAAAACAAGGCAAAATGTATTCACCGAATCAGATAAAAGAAAAAGCCTCAACCCGTTGAGATTGAGGCTGTTAGATTGGAGCCAGCGACCGGAGTCGAACCGGTGACCTCATGATTACAAGTCAAGTGCTCTACCAACTGAGCTACGCTGGCAATATAGAATAAACAGGACGGGGCAGGCAAAAGAAACTAACTCTATAAAATAAACCGCTAACCTCAAAATACAACTCAGGACAGCTGAGAATGAGTAGACGCGGTAATCGATTTAATGGGGCAGTTATTGAGTTCGCAGAATTCCGACAAGCTTCAGAGCCAGGCGCCCGGGAGAAGGCGTTTTAGTGGACAGTGGACAATGGACGCAAGTGGACTTTAATGGACACTAGTAGACGATGGACTGTGGACTACAGTGGACGTCAGTGGAGAGTGGACGTGGACTTAAGTGGACTTGAGTGGACGGTAGAGAGGCAGGATGTTAGTTAGTGGACTTTAGTGGACGGTGGAGCGAGCGTACCAACAACAGACTAGAGCAGGGCAGATAACCAGGAGGCGGTTATGTTGACAGTATTGAAGGAAGCTCGGATGGCGGATGGCAAATTGTTGCGGGTGACGCGCTTTAGACCGCCAGGAGAATATCCGCTGGCCATGTGGCGCTATTTGATGGAGGCCTTCAAGTGCGATGACCACCGGAGAAATTTTATCCAGCACGCCTACTGGCGCCTGGATTACCGCGAACGTCTCGACGGCCATTACGCTGATTACACCGAAGACAATTTCTATTGCGCCCAAGTCGATGACGTATATGCCGCCAGCCTGTGGTTCGGCTATTCTAAACGCAGCGGCCGCGGTAACTTCGGCAATGTCTACACGATGCCGGCATATCGACGTCGCGGCCTGATGACCGAGTTGCTGCTGCCTTGTGTGGAAGAATTTGCCGCCAGCCAGGCCAAGATGCTGTGCTGCTCAAGCGGAAACCCCTACGCGGTGGTAAGTTACTGCAAAGCCGGCTTCCGGCTGATCTATGGCGGCGAAAAAGGGCCGCTTTGTCTAATGAAGACCGACGAGGCGCCTAATTTCCTGGCAGCGGCAGAGCAGGCCTTTGCCGGAAAGAGCATCGCACTGCTGCGGCCAGGCCATCCGGGCGACCAATTCGACTGCGATAAATTCCTGTATTACACTCCGAGCATCTACCAGGGCGGTCGGCATGTGCGCCGCGGGCCAGCCGCCCAGACGCCGGATTACCGCTTTGCCCTGCAAGAAGTCATCCAGGGCAATGGCGTGCAATTGGTGGCGGAAAATGCCGCTGGGACGATTGTCGGCTACGCCCATGCGCTCCGGCTCCAGGATTACGGAATTCTTGATTTCACGGTGCATGGCGATTATATTGACGCCGCCACTGAGCTTATCCAGGCGACTGCTTCAGCCTTCAAAGCCAAAATGAATATGTCGATGTTCTTCTTTGCAGCACCGACCGACCAGGAGAAAATCAGCCTGGTCGAACGCTCTGGCGGCATTCCGGCAGGCAAGCTTCCCGGCGCCCTGGGAAGCGGTGACCGAGTCGCTGATCTGCTGGTGTTCAAGATAGACGGATAGCCGTTGGTCGAGCGTGACCGGCTGGCAAAGACGGCTTGACGCAAATGAGGCGGGACGCATTGAAGCGGTCAGGCATCATTCATCTCGTGACTGCCGCCGCACAGGAAGATGTTTTCACACGGTCAGGACAAGGAGGTGGACAGATGAGGTTGCATGCGAGTTCGAATTGGCTGGCATTGTCGCTGTGCTGTCTGACAACGACGCTGTCAGCCGCAGCAGAGCAAATTCTGGCCGAAAATGGCAAGACTGAGTATGTCATCGTCAAGCCGACGACGCCATTGCCAGTGGAAGAGACGACAGTGGCTGACTTGGCGGCCTTGCTGCGACAGGCGACCGGCGCAGACTTCTCAATAGTCGAACCGACACAGGCTGGACAGCATTCAAAGAGGATTTTCGTGGGCTATTCCGAGCCGATGCGTGCCGTAGCCGGGGAACTCGAAGAACTCGCCAATGAAGAGCGCGTTTACCGCACCGTCGGCGACGACATCCTTATCTACGGCGGCGGCGCCTGCGGGACTGTCTTTGCCGTGTATCAATTCCTGGAAGACCAGCTGCATTGCCGCTGGTTTCATCCCTGGGGGGACAGCCGGATTCCGAAATACGAACGGCTGGCCTTGGCGTCATGCAATCGTCGTATGATGCCGTCGTACCTGATCCGGGACATGAAAAAGTACTCTTGGGATAGGACAGGCTGCCCGACCAGTGACGATTTTTTCCGTCGGCAGCGGGTTCACAACAACACCACCATAGCGCCAACAGACACCACCTTGGTGCCACTACGTCAAGTGGGAAGACATATTCATACTCTGCCAGCGCTGGTGCCCTCCGGCATCCCGAATCTTCCGCAGCGCTGTGGCCCCCACCCGCTGTTCAAGAATAAAAAGTATTTTGAAACAAATCCGGAATATTTCACCCTGAACAGTAAAGGCAAGCGGACGTATTTGGGGCATTATTGCTTTTCAAACGCAGGCTTGCGGCAGACTTTGATCGAGAACATGGAGAAGCTGGTTGCGGCTGGTCGCGCCACGGACACGCCGGCGGTCATCGACGTCGATCAGGCTGACACAGGCGGCCGTTTCTGCTACTGCGAGCATTGCCAGGCGCTGGAGAAAAAATACCAGTCGCCAGGTGGGGCAATGTTCGACTGCCTGCTCGAAATCAGCGCACATTTTCAAAAGAAATACCCGCGCATCGTGATCCGTTTCCTGGCCTATAATCGTCAACAGACGGAATTGCCCCCTGCTGCCGAGGCGATTCCAGGCGGTCGACTGCCGGAAAATCTCGTCCCCTACTTTGCGCCGATTACCGGCGACTTCAGCAAGGCCTGGGACGCGCCGAGCAACCAAGTCATCTACGACAGCCTGGCTAGCTGGGGGCGGGTTTCCTCCCGGATATGGCTGTACTACTATCCCAGCACGTTCCCGCGGCCGCTGATTCACTATCCACTGTTCGGCAACATCCTCAAGTGCGCACACGATTATCGCATCGGCCACGCCCATAACATTCGCTATGTGTTCAACGACGAGGCTTATCCCTGGGAAAACATGGGCTTTGTCAGCTTGCAGCTGTATCTGCGCACCATGCTTGCCAATGACGTCACCCTGGATATCGAAACGATGGTGGACGAGTACTTCACAGCCATCTACGGCCCGGCCGCCAAGCCGATGCGGGCGTATTTCGATGAGCTGGAACAACTGATGGCGGCGGACGATGGCTACTTGCGCTGGAACCCAGACCCGCGCTTCATCAATTATCTGACCGTTGACAATCTGCTGCGCTGGCAGCGCGATTTTGATGCAATGGAAGCATTGGCCGCCAAGGATGCGCGGGCGCTGATGCATGTGCGCACAACGCGCATGAACCTTGACCTCAACACCATGCACCTGGCACCGAAAATCAAGCGCGAACAGCCAGACCATGCTCTGGATTTCGACCAGATTTACGCGCGCTATCTGGCTGGGATTGAGACCGTGATGGCGAACAGTCATAACATCGCGCCAGGTTCGAAGAAGCCGTGGCAATACGAGAAGATGCTGGCGGCCGGGGATCATGTTTACGCAGTCACCAAGGAGCCGAAGCCGCTGCCCAAGGCTTTTGCCAAGGTTCCGCCGGACTCCATCCGGCAAGTGACGCCAGCCTGCAATAAAACCAGGGTGCCGCCAGACCCGCAGGCGGCTTTTGGCATTGCTTTAGCGGCTGACGCGCCCCATCTCGGTGCGGCGCAATATCGTTTTAATGATTCAATGGGCCAGCTGCCGGCGCTGCAACTTGATGTGCCAGTGCAGCCGGGCAGGGAATACCAATTGTATTACCTAGGGCGAACCGCATTGAGCCGGGAATGCGATGTGAGGGTGCCGGCGGCAGGGTCGGGCGGCACCTATGGCACGGCGTTCATCGGCCATTGCTGGGAGAAGAACGAGCCGGAGCAGCTCTGGGACCTTTATGTCTCCTGTCGGTTTGACGATGCGAAGGTATATACCGACCGCATCGTGCTGGTCAAGACCGACGGCCGTACACCGCCAATTCAGGCAGCCGCAACGACGCTGACGCAGCGTCCGTCGACAATCATGATCGCGCCTGTCATCGCCTCTGCGGATGGCGACCCAACAGCAGTTGACTGGAACGCAGTAATGCCGATGGCAGCGTGGGGAGAATCGTTCTCGGGCAACACCCCAAAAACGCCGGAGACGGAAATGCGAGTGGCGTTTGACAACGAATATCTCTACCTTGCCTACCGCGAACAACGAGCCAGCGGGACTGAAGCCGCTCCCTTCTGGAACAATACGGTTGATATGTTTTTTGCTGGCGACACGCTGGCTTCGGTGCTCCAGGTCGGCGTGGCGCCCTCGGGACGCGTCCGCTGCAATTTGTATACATTAACCAAGACGAGTGACCCGAACAGCAATGAAGACATTCGAGTGTCCAACGCGGCGCCGTTCGAAGGGAAGATCAATAACCAATCCGAGGACGGCGTCTGGCAGTGGCAGATGGCTTTGCCGCGACACTGGCTGCCGCAATTCACGACAGTCATGCAGGCGAATTTTTTCCGCAACCACGGCGAAGCCAAGCTGTCGTTGTCTTGGAATCCCATCTACACCCGAGGCTACCTGAATGGCTTTCACCGGCTGGGGCGGATTTATCCCGGCCGGCTGGAACTGTCAGGGCGTGATGTGACTTCCACTCGCCGGGTGTGCAATTTGCCGGTGATGGATGGCAACCATGCCTGGGACATCAAGGCGTCGGTGCCGAGCGGTCTTGACCTGCGCCCGGCCTATCGCATTGCCGCGCGGCTGTGCAGCAATGCCACGCTCAAGGATGAAAAGGCAACCAGCCGGATTGGCGTGTACGACCCAGCAACCAAAAAAGTCATCGGCAACAGAGTTTTCCCAATCCGGTCGATTATTGGTGAAGACTTCAAAACAGTGACCATCAGCAAAGGCGTGACTTTGACGGAAGCGTCGTTCCTGTATGTCGGCGGCTTCCTTCCAGAACAACAAGCCCAAGGCGATGTTTTCCTGGAGGCTTTTGTGCTGGAGCCCATGCCGTGGACAATGGCAAATGGTAAC
>JAAZKI010000370.1 GCA_012799905.1 Lentisphaerota bacterium
CCTCGCCCCACGCGGACAGCGTAATCCAAGCTCAACTCGCCCCTCGCCCCTCGCCCCTAAACAAAGCCCCTCGCCCCTAAAACAAGCCCCTCGCCCCTAAAAAAAGCCCCTCGCCCCTCGCCCCTAAACAAAGCCCTTCATTCCCCTTGTTTCGCGTTCCATGCTGCGGCAAGGATTTTTTTCAGGATAGGTGCAGCGACCCTGCCGCCGCTGCCGCCGTGTTCGACGACGCAGACGCCGACCAGCGTCGGCTGCTCCGCTGGTAAAGCGGCGATGGTCCAGGCGTGAGGAGCTTTCCCGGGGACGTTTTCCGCAGTGCCGGTTTTGGCCAGCACTGAGACGCCCTCCATGCGCATGGAGCGCCCAGTGCCGAGCGGGGCTTCGACGCAGGCGCGCATGCCTTCCAGCACCGCCTGCCAAGCTTCTTGAGGCCAGTCAATCGTGTTGACCAGCAGTTCTGCAGTCCCTGGGTCAGGCTTGATAAAGGTCGGGGTGAGAACGCGTCCGGTCGTCACTGCGGCGGTCAATACTGCCATTTGCATGGGGGTGATGATCCAAGCGCCTTGGCCAATGGCCGCATTGGCGCTGTCGCCAGTAGTCCAGGTAGGGTGATCAGAGCGGTTTTGCGCCACCCAGTCTGGCGAAAAATCGACGCCGGGATTTTCCGCCCGCCATAATTCCGTGTACAGGCGGTTGCCGAGGCCGATGGTCGGGCCGATTTTTCCCATGCCCTGCGCGCCGAGGCGGGTTCCGACTGTGCAGAAGAATACGTTGCAGGATTGCGCGATGGCTTCGGACAGGGTCAGGCTGCCGTGACCGGCCGAGCGTGAGCAAGCCACTGAGGCTTTTGGCGAGAGGGTAAAATAGCCCGGGCAGTCAATCGTCTCGGTTGTTGAGAGGACGCCTTCCTGGGCGGCCACCAGGGCAATCAGCGGCTTGATGGCTGAGCCAGGCGGATAATGGCCCGCAATAGCGCGGTTGACCAGCGCGGTTGGCAGCGGTTCAGATGGCGGCGGCAGCGACGTCGTCGGCGCACTGGCGCAGACGATTACTTCGCCGCTGACCGCATCCATGACCACGGCGGCGCCAGTCAGGCCATCCAGGTTGAACAGCGACTCTGCCAGGTCTTGCACCAGGATGTCCAAGGTCAGGCGGATATCGTCACCAGCAATGGCTGGCTGCGTTTCTATGACACGGTTGCGGAAGGCGAGCACGTCTGTTTGCAGCAATTCATAGCCGCCTTCGCCGCGCAGGCGTCCATTGATGGCTTGTTCAATGCCGGCAGCGCCGATTAGTTCCTTGAATTGGAGGCTCCGGAAACGTTTGAAGTCGTGCTGGGCTGGGAGGCCTAGGACGGTAAAGCCGCGGACATGAAAGCCGAGGTCGGGATATTCATAGCGGCGTTTCCATGACATGACGGTTTCGGTTCCCGGAAAGTCATGCCGTCGCTCCGCCCATTTAGCCAGGGCAGCCGGCTCGACGTGGCGCCACAGAATCATCGGCATTGGTGTGTTCTGCTTGAGGTGCGCCAGCATTTGTTCGTGGCTGGGGCGCGAGCGATAGTAGTGTGCGCCCAGGAAGATGCCCAGATCAGCGATGGCAGCCGACATTTTGTCGAGGGTGCGTTTACGCGTGTCGCGGGGATCGCGGATCATTTCCACCCGCAGGGCCAGGTCGTAGGAGGGCACGCTGATATTGAGGGGCAGGCCATGACGGTCCAGGAGGTCGCCGCGCTTGGCTGGCACGAAGTTCAGTCGCTGCTGTTGACGTGCGCCGCCGGCTTTCAGGGCCGGCGCACGGAAGACCTGAATCCAGGCGACATGCGCCGCCAAGAGCAGGAACAACGCCAGCAACGCTGCCCGAAGAGCACGGCAATGCGGCGCATAGCTGTGCTTGGGGCGGGGGTCAGGAGCTTGAGAACCAGGTTCTGGCATAGTTGATTCAGGCAGCCGGTGGTTGACGGCGGCCGCAGACCACGCGTTCAAGGCCGTCCAGGGCGGCAAAGAACAGCGGCACCGAAACGAGAGCCAGCAGCATACCGCCGAAAAGCTGGGAGGGAATCAGGCCAAGACGCGCCCGAATGGGCATGTTGTGAGAAAAGAAAATGATTTTCCCGGCAGCGTAGACCAGGCTGGCGGCCGCGCCTTGCGACAGGCAGTGACGAGTGAATAACGTCTTGGGCGCGACGCTGTTCAGCAGCCGGGCCACGAGCGCAATGGCGAGCAGCAGAGCCGAGGTGCCGCCCAGAGCCCGGAAGGTGATAGCGTCATAGCAGACGCCAGCGATAATGGCCGCCAGGCAGGCTGTCAGCCCGGAGCGTCGCGTTGCCAGGTAGGCTATGGTCCAGGCCAGGGGATGAAACGGCAGTTCCGGGACTGCCTGGGGCAGGGCGGCCTGAAAAGCCGGCGCCGCTATCGTCAATAGCGCCGTCATTATCACTAAAGCCAGATGACGCCATAACCCATTGCGCGAAAATAGGTAAGAGCGAATCAGCTCCGGATTGGCGCGAATCTCAATCTCTAGCAAGGGTCGATGGGAAACCGATATGCGCATGGATGGGCAGCCTTTAACGGGAAGCGATGAAGTCGCTGATAACGTCGGTCATGTAGTCAATTTTTGCTTCGGACATGCCTGGGTAGAGTCCAATCCAGAATGCCTGTTCCATGATTGCGTCAGTCTGCGTCAGCGGCGTTGCCAGCCGGTAGTCGCGTCCAGCGACCAGGCTGTCGAAGCAGGGGTGGCGGGTCAGATTGCCGGCGAACAGATTGCGCGTTTGGATGCCGTGCGCTTCTAAGTGTTCGGTCAGGTCATTGCGGGAAAAGGGCGCGCTTTCGTGAACCTGGATGAGAAAGCCGAACCAGGACGGGTCGCTTTGGCGGTGCCAGGCCGGAAGGCGGAGAAACGAGGTTTCGGCCAGGCGTTCGTACAGGCGCTGGAAGTTGCGGCGTCGGCATTCCCCGAAATGCGGCAGCTTGGCCAGCTGGGCGCAGCCGATGGCGGCCTGTAAGTCAGTGGGCTTGAGGTTGTAGCCGAAATGGCTGTAAACGTATTTGTGGTCATAGCCGAATGGCAGCGTCCCGAATTGGCCGCTGAACCGACAGCCGCAGGTGTTGTCAGCACCGGATTGACACCAGCAGTCGCGGCCCCAGTCCCGCAGCGAAAGGGCGATTTTGTGCAGAAGCGGGTCATCCGTGTAGACAGCACCGCCTTCACCCATGGTGATATGGTGGGGTGGGTAAAAGCTGGATGTGCCCAGGTCGCCCCAGGTTCCGGTGAGGCGGCCGGCAAATCGCGAGCCGAGCGCGTCGCAGTTGTCTTCGATCAGCCACAAGCCATGGCGTTGGCAGAAGTCGGTGACAGCATTAAGGTCAAAGGGATTCCCGAGCGTGTGCGCCAGCATTACGGC
>JAAZKI010000499.1 GCA_012799905.1 Lentisphaerota bacterium
AGGGGCGAGGGGCGAGGGGCGAGTTCCGGCACTAAAGTGCCGACACTGGACGGAGGCGAGGGATGTTTGTCTATATGCGGCAGGCGCTGTCCACAACGTCCACCGCGTCCACAATGTCCACTGCCGCGAAGCGGCAAAGGCCCCAACGGGGCCGCCAGAACACAGCCCAGGGCAAGCACGCCGGGGGCGGGCGCAACCCTGGGTGAGGTGAAATAAATTGGATGGTTGTCGCGCTGCGTAACGTGATTTCATGGGCGAGGGGCGAAGAGCTTTGTTTAGGGGCGAGGGGCGAGATGAGCTTAGAAGATGCTGTCAGCCATGTCCACCGTGCCGTGAGAAACTGCTTGCATTGCTATCTGCGTATTTATTCGAGTTATCGTTGACTCTATCAACTAATGGGAAACGACCGTCTCCAGTACGCAAGAATAGTTCAACAGACTCGCGAAGATAATACCGCTGCCCAAACAAGACGATGTTGAAAATCCTCCCCTTGATCAAGAAATTCTTGGCAATGGCCTGCCTGCTTATTCCAAGCTTCTCAACCAATTCGCGGTTGGTCATGTACTGATGGTTGATGGCGTCAATGGAACCCAAGCGCTTCCATAACAACTCGGAAAGAAGCCGCTTGTATTCTTCATCGATCTTTTGCAGGATTTCCCCCGAAACGCTTTCCTCCCCGCACCGGCGGCAGACAAAATACTTGACATTCGGAATGGTAATGATCCCGACATACTCGTCATGTTCAATATAAGTATCCCTCGGGGTCATTTTTTCACCACAAGTGAAACAGGTTTTCATGTCTTATTCTCCGTCTGGATGGAAACTTATCATGACTAGCAGGGAAGAGCCTTCAATGAAGAACTTGATGTACAGGCGCAGGTCGCCGCATTGTGGAAGCCTGACATGCTTGTGGTAGACGTCGGCGACAGGCTGGGCGGGGTCTTTCTCAAAAATACTCCGCTTCTGGAAATCTCTCGGGCGCAGTCCGCGAAGGATGCTGTAGACGTCTTCTATTTCGAGACCCAGGCGGCGGTAGTCATTTTTGCCCTTCTGCCTCCTGCGCCACTCCACTTTTGGAACTGGGGCGTTTAAAATTTCTCTGACAAGCTGCAAGTCGTAGGCCGCTGTCTGCCTTGACACGGAAACTTTCGGTTTGCGTTTTTTTCTTGCCCATATTACTATAAACCTTGGTTGACAGCTGTCAACTTCTATTTTCCTAAATCTGCCTGTTCCCCTCGACTGTAATCGGTCACCGATTGATAGGGTAAGCGGCTCCGCAGAGGATGCGTAGTCCTGGATTAAGAGCAAATAAACATGCACCCATGTAACGATGGCACACACCCCTCGTGCGCGCGCGGCAAAATTTGGGAGGGTGGCCCCCCTATGGGTGGGTGGGGTTTGATTTCTAAGCCCGCTGCCAAAATAGGCTGTTGCACGCCCTTTTTCAAAGGGGTTTCTGCAGTTTCATAGCGATTTTGTGCTTGAGCATGATTCTGCTTGCACGCTGGCATTATGCTTTCCATCACTTGAATGGGCTTTCTGATGCAATCAGAAGACTTGCGGGAAGCTGAATGAGACAAGGCAAACCGGCAATCATCTAGACAGGAGTAATGCATGATGGCATTTGCCTAAAAATAAAAAAGCCGCCTAACTCGTTAAAGTTAGGCGGCTTTAAACTGGAGCCAGCACTCGGATTTGAACCGAGGACCTGCTCATTACGAATGAGCTGCTCTACCACTGAGCTATGCTGGCAAAAGACTTCATGTCCTCTATACCGTATTAAAATAATCGCCCTTTTCATTTCTGCAAGGCGGCAAACCGTCAACTTTCGCCAACGCGCGATTTTTTCGGTCGGCTTGCCCTGCTCCCGGCGCCCTAAGCGCAAGCGATGGCGTTCGCCGGAAAAACAGGCCAGCGCGGGTGACTATTCGGAATACTGGCTTACATTTACCAATGTCCCCAGGGCTTTTTTCAGCCTTTCCCATCCATTTATCCGCTTGATACGCACCACCCTCAGCCCCAGGTCTGCCCATGACTACCTTCCAGTTGCGACTTGCCCAGCTCGACCTCGCCCGCCAGATGGAAACATTGCCGTACATCCGGGATTTCATCGACTTCGCTGCCCGCTGCGGCTACAATGGCGTCATGCTCTACCTGGAAGACCGCATCAAGACCAAATCCTATCCCTTTCCCAAAGACCATGAATGTTATACCGAGGAAGACATCCGCGCGCTGGTCGCCTATGGCGAAAGCAAGGGCATTGAACTGTTTCCCTGTGTCGCCACCCTCGGCCATGCCGAACGCTTCCTGCGCCACCCGGAACTGCAACATCTCGCTGAACTGCAAGGAGACATGAAAGGACGCTTCGGCGGCACCCGCCAAGACGCCTTCTGCCCCACCCATCCGGAATTCTACGATTTCATCGGCCAATACCTGCATGAAGTCGCCGCCCTCTTCCCGTCGCCCTATTTCCATGCCGGACTCGACGAATTCTGGGACTTCAACCTCTGCCCGCGCTGCCGCCGCCAAGCGCCTGACCAACTGGCCGAAGAAAGACTCTTTCTCCAGCATATCCATCGTATCCACGACCTGCTGCAAAAGGACGGCAAACGGATGATGATGTGGTCTGACATGTTTGAAAACTACACCCACATCATGCCGGAAGTGCCAAGCGATGTCATCATGGTGGACTGGCAGTACCAGAGCGATGTCCGCTCCTACCAAGGCCACCTGCTCGACATCGGCGAAGAAGACCGCATCGCCGTCAACCAAAAATACGGTTTTGACACCATCATCGCCCCTGCCGACCGCACCCTCAGCAACGTCCGTTCCTATATTGAATATGTCGAAAACCGCCCGGTGCTGGGCTGCCTGGTCACCTCCTGGGAAAAAAACGACACTTTCCTGTACCGCACCTTCCCCATCTTCGCGTATGCCGGCGGACTGATGAATGGCAAGTCAGACGAAGAGGCTTTCCAAGCCGCCATGATTGAGCTATTCGGAACTGACGACCTACTCCTGAGCGCCGCCGTTCGCCAGGCCCAGATGACCGGATTCTTCCGCCACTTCAACTCCTTCTCAGAAAACCGGCTCCTGGCCCGCGACTTCTTCGGACTGCCCTATCACCTTGTCGGCAACGACGAGCTTCTGCACACGCTGCTGACCACGCTGCTCGACCGCTGCCGCAAGGAAACCGGCGCAATCGTCATCCGGGACATAATCGTCGCCCTCCAGGAGAAAATTCTGTCGCATCGACTCAAAAAGTTGATCCACGACTCCTTTGACCGCGGTCTCACCGCGGAACGCCGGGAGGCCCTGGCGCAAGCGGCCCAGGAAGTTACGGCGCTTCTTGACCACCTGGAGCAGGACTGGGACAACAAACGACCCGGCATCCGCCCCAACGTCTTCACCGTCGCCGCCCCCAAAGTCAAACAGGACTTGGCCAAACTGCTCGACAGCCTGGAAAGCCGCGCCTTCATCCGGCTGCGCTGCTGCTGTCCTGACGAATTCATCGTCCAGCCTCTAGTCATCCGTCTGCTGGTCGAAGGCGAGTGGCAGGAAGTCGCCCGCGGCAACTACAAGGCCGACTCGACGGATACAGCCCTGTTCGAACGGTTCATCCCCCTGCCAGCTCTGGCGGCCACTCCGGACGCTGTCCAACTAGAGCTGTCAGGGCTTGGCGGCCGCGGCGTCTGCTACCTCGAAGTCCATCTGGCCGATGGAACCGTCCTTGCCCCGGCCGCAGTCTGCGCCGTCACCGGCCTGGTCGAGCATCCGGAATACATTTTGGAAAATGACGTCAACTGGGCCTGGTTCGGCAAACAGTCGACGCGGGAAGCATATCTGGATCGGAACCTGGCCGCGCTCAAACACTCTCTGACAGTGCTGCTGACACCCGCTACACACTTTGTGCATTGATTTTTCCCACCGCTTTTCCGGAGGATTACTTTCATGCGTAACTTACTTGTTTCCAGTGCCCTGCTGCTCCCCATTCTCGCCCACGCTGCGACTGATTCCGTGCTTGAATCGGAACGCGCGCTGCCATTAGCAGCGGATGTCGACATCGTCGTGGTCGGCGGCAGCTCCTCTGGCGTCGCGGCTGCCAGCGCTGCTGCCCGTGCAGGCGCCAGCGTCTTCCTGGCAGCGCCGCGCATGTATCTCGGCGAAGACCTCTGTGCGCCCTATCAACTCTGGCTGCCTCCTGGCGAAGAGCCGGAAACACCTCTGCTCCAGGCCATGTTCCCTGAATTGAATAAGGAGAAGGGCCTGACGTTCGAATATACAGCGTCCCGCCCATCCACTGGCAGGCATGTTGACTCGACCCCGCCGCGAATGCTCAATGACGGCCAATGGGATTCCGTCTACAATCAAAGCGTTGAGTTTGACGGCGATGTCGATATCGTGGCTGACTTAGGTTCAGAAAAAAGCCTGCACGAAGTCCGGGCCATGGTCTTCCAGTCCCCGCGTCGCTACGCTGTGCGCGCCATCGCTGTTGCCACCAGCGCTGATGGCAAGACCTGGCAGGAAGCTGGCGTCATGGACAACCCCTCCTGCACAACCGTCGCCAAAGTCGACCCGGCTCTGGTCCTGGCCATGAGCGTGACCGGCAAAGCCAGATACGTCCGCTTCCAAATCAAAAAATGCGAACTTTCGCCACGATTTTTGATTGGCGAACTGCAAATTCTCGAACCGCCGCAGGTCGATCCTCTCGCTGCCGAAAAAGTCCGCAACACCACTCCTATGCAAGTGAAAGCCGCTCTTGAGGAAGAGCTTCTCAACGCCGTGGTCGACTTTGTCTATGGCTCGCCAGCCACTGAAATCCTGCGTGATGAAACTGGCCGTCTGGCTGGCGTCGTCATTGCCAACCGCGCTGGCCGCCAGGCTATCCGTGCGAAGCTGGTCATTGACGCCACTACCGGGCCGTGGTTCGCTCGCTTGGCCGGCGCTGAAACTGCGGCGGCCACAACACCCGGCGAATGCGACTTCAAGCGAATCGTCATCGGCGGCGCAATGAAGTCAGGCGACGGCATCACCGCCTGCCGCGCCGTGCCTCTGCAAACGCCGCTTGGCGGCATTGGCCCAGCCTCCTTCGGGTCAGCCGGGTTCGGCAATCACGTCCAAAAAGTCAATGCCGCGATGCAGACCAGCCATGCGGTCGCCTTTGAATACACGCTGCGGCTGCCCATGCCCTCGAACTCGTTCGCCGCTCTGGCCGAGGCTGAGCAGAAAGCGCGTGATTTGACCTTTGACCCGGGACAGGTTGAGGAATCCGAAACCCTGCTGCCGCTCATCCCTGAAACCATGCCGACAGCAACGACGCCCGGCTATTGCCGAATGCCGACCCGAGACGGAGCGTTGGCAGCCAGGCTGAATCAAGCCGCAAAAACAGGCCGTGACGCAGCCGCAGCCGTGCTCAAGCAATCAGCGCCCAAAGGCGTCTTTGTGGCTGGCGAACCAGCGACGGCTGCCACCCGAAAAGCCGGTGAAGTTCACGAAACACTGGCGGACTTCCGGCCACTGTCAACCCCAGTGGCGACAATCCCTGCCCCAGCCAGCGCCCTGCCCGTCCTCGGCGAATACGACGTCGTCGTGCTTGGCGGCGGCACCAGCGGCGCACCGGCTGCTATCTCCGCAGCCCGGAGCGGCGCCAAAACCCTGGTGCTCGAATATCTCCATGCTTTGGGCGGCACCGGCACCGTCGGCCTGATTGGCATCTACTGCGCTGGTTACCGCGAAGGCTTCACGGCTGAAGTCGATCGCGGCATCAAGGACATCGGCTCACCGACCTATATCGTCGGCAAACAAGAGTACTGGCGTCGGGAAATCCGCACGGCTGGGGGCGACATCTGGTTCGGCGTTCTTGGCTGCGGAGCGTACCGCATTGGCGACAAGGTCACTGGCGTCGTTGTAGCCACACCAGCCGGCCGCGGCGTTGTCCTGGGCAAAGTCGTCATTGACGGCACTGGCAATGCTGACCTGGCAGCCGCAGCCGGCGCGGAGACGGCCTACAACAGCGCTGATGATGAAGCCATGCAGGGCGCTGGCCTGCCCTACCGCGCCCCAGGCGCCAGCTACATCAATACCGACTGGACCTATATCGATGAAGTGGATATGGTTGACGTGACTACGTCACTCATCGCAGCCAAGCGCAAATTCCGCGGCGCGTACGACCTTTGCCAGCTAATCGACACCCGCGAGCGACGCCGCATTGTCGGCGACTACACGCTTGACCCGCTTGATATCATCAACAAGCGACGTTTCCCTGACACCATCCAGATCAGCCAAGGCGGCCGTCTGGACAAGCACGGCTCGCCAGTCCATCCCTACTACTACATCAATAACCACCTTGGCGGTCTGTCCTATACGCCCTACCGCTGTCTACTGCCGCGTGGTCTTGACGGTATTTTAGTGGTCGGCATCGGCCTGAGCGCACATCGCGACGCCATCCCCTCAGTCCGTATGCAGCCCTGTCTGCAAAACCTCGGTTACGCCGCCGGCTTGGCTGCTGCCATGGCCGCCCGCGACAATCTGCCGACCAGGGGCATTGATTTGAAAAAGCTCCAGGCTCTCCTAGTTGACGCCAAATGCCTGACCCCGGACGTCCCTGAGCACCAAGATTCCTACCCACTGCCACTGGCCGACATTGAGGCCGCCGTGCAGCAGTTGCTGAATCAGGACTATGGCCGGCTTGGCATTCTCATGGCTGAGCCTGAACGCGCCCTGCCCTTGCTGCGCCAGGCTTATAGCGACGCCGCCACGCAGGAAGGCAAACTGCGCGTCGCCCATATCCTCGGCATGATGGGCGATGCGACCGGACTCGACACCCTGCTGACAACTATCCGCGATACCACCGAGTACGGAGCTGAAAACATCTCCACCTATTTCCCCAGCATAACCTGGCTGGATAGCTATATCCTCGCTGCCGGTCGCAGCGGCGACCAAAAGGCCCTGCCAGTCCTGCATGACAAGGCTAAACAGCTTCTGGCCGCTGATAAGCCGCATTGGAAGCATATTCGAACCATCGCCATGGCCCTGGAAGCCCAGGGCGCACGCGACTCCGCCGAAATCATCGCCAAATTCCTGCAACGCCCAGGTGTCATGGGCGCGGCCATCACTGACATCGTCAAAGACAAACGCATGCGTGACCGCAGCGGCACCCAAGAACTGGTCCTGGCGCGGGTGTTGTATAATCTGGGAGACTGCGATGGGCTAGGCGAAAAAAGCCTGCGCAGCTTTACCGAGGATTTGCGCAGCCACTACCGTCGACACGCGCTGGCTGTCCTGCAACAGCCGCCAGGAAAAGCGCTGCGGCAGTAAATGCCATTTGATTGATACGCCCTGTCACTACATACGGCAAACTAAAGTTTGAACTACATGCTCCGGCAAGCGAGGTACGTACGGCAAGCAGAAGATTGAGTTGCATGTTGGCAGGCTAAAGCCTGCGGGACATACGGCAAACTAAAGTTTGAACTACATGCTCCTGCAAGCGAGGTACGTACGGCAGGCAGAAGTTTGAGTTGCATGTTGGCAGGCTAAAGCCTGCGGGACATACGGCAAACTAAAGTTTGAACTACATGCTCCGGCAAGCGAGGGA
>JAAZKI010000454.1 GCA_012799905.1 Lentisphaerota bacterium
AAGGCTGTAACCGGCAATGCGTCGCTGCCGGCGGCCTGACATCAGCAGGAGGCAGAACCATGGGAAATCATCCAGCACAGATCGCGGCCCGCATCCGGGAAATGCGGCAACTCCTTGAGATGACGACGGCGGAGGTGGCTGACAAGCTCGGCATTGACCGTCAGCTGTATGAGCAGTACGAGTCAGACCAGGCGTCAATACCGATCAGCACGTTGTATGAATTGGCGGAGATTTTCAGCACGGATTTTACGATTCTGCTGACCGGCGACGCGCCGCGGATGGGCGACTACACCCTGGTTCGCGCTGGACAGGGCGTCAAGGTCGACCGTCATCCGGGATATAAATTTTCGGCGTTGGCGTTCAACTACATCGGCCGCACCATGGAGCCGATGTTGGTTGACTTAGAGGACGACGGCAGCGACGTGGAGCTGATCACGCACAGCGGCCAGGAATTCAACCTGGTGCTTTCGGGAAGCATTAAAGTCATCCTGGGCAAGCGTGAGTTCGTCCTCAACCAAGGTGACGCATGCTATTTCAACCCGCGGGTTCCGCATGGCCAGCGGGCAGTCGGAGGCCCGGCCCGGTTTCTGACGGTCATCCAGCACTAATTTAAGGGCGCGGGACGCCGCTACGGCCGGTCGCGCCAGCGCCATCGCTTGGCGCAAAAAAATGGAATATGCCACGTTTCAGGACTCCAGGACATGATGCTGAAAAAATTTCTTCCTCGCCAGGATTTTTCTTCCTACGAAGATTTCAAGGCTAATTATCGGGTTACAGTGCCGCCGCGGTTCAATTTTGCGTATGACGTCGTGGACGGCTGGGCCGAGCTTGACGACGCCAAGCCGGCGCTGGCCTGGATTGACGACAACCAGCCAGAGATCAGCCGTTACAGCTTTGGCGACATGAAGCGGATGTCGAACCAGGCTGCCAACTTGTTCAAGTCGCTGGGAATTCGCAAGGGCGATACTGTCTTGATGATTTTGAAGCAGCGGGTGGAAGTGTGGGTCTGCCTGCTGGCTTTGCATAAAATCGGCGCGATTGCGATTCCGGCGTCCTTTCAGTTGAAGAGCAAGGACGTGGAGTATCGCTTCCAGGCGGCGAAAGTCAAGCTGGCGGTCATCGTTGACAATCCGGATGTTATGGAAGCCGTGTCGTCGGCGCTGCCAGCTTGTCCTGACGTGGGCGATGTCCTGGTCGTGGGCAATCAGGTTCCGGCTGGCTGGCGTGATTTCCGGCGTGAAGTCGCTCAACACAGCACGGACTGGACCAGGCCCGAGGGCGATGAATATCCCTGCCTGCATGACCCGATGCTGATTTATTTTTCCTCTGGCACCAGCGGCATGCCCAAGATGGTGCTGCATGACTACACGTATCCGCTGGGACATATTGTCACGGCTAAATACTGGCAGTGTGTTGAAGACGGCGGATTGCATCTGACCGCGGTTGATTCCGGCTGGGCTAAATTCGGCTGGGGGAAAATCTATGGCCAGTGGATTTGCGGCGCTGTCATCGCTGCCTATGACTCCGAAGGGCATTTCCGGGCCGAGAAGCTGCTGCGCACGATGGAGCGCTTCCGCCTGACGACATTTTGCGCACCGCCGACGATCTACCGTTACCTGGTCAAGGAGGACTTGGCTAAATATGACTTTAGCACGATTCACCAGTGTTCGATCGCTGGCGAACCTCTGAATCCCGAAGTCTATCATCAGTGGCTGAAGAAGACGGGTCTGCGACTGGTGGAGGGCTTTGGCCAGACTGAAGGCTCGGTGCTGATCGCCAATTTCCCCTGGATGGACATCAAACCCGGCTCCACCGGAAAATTCTCCCCGATCTACGATTTGGAGATTGTGGACGCGGATGGGCAGCCGTGTGAAGACGGAATTGTCGGCACGATTGTAGTTCGGCAGGCCCAGGCGAAGCGTCCAGTCGGTCTGTTCCGGGAGTATCTCCGCGATCCAGCGGCAATGGCTGCCAGCTGGGGCGGCGGCGACTACAGGACGGGCGACATGGCCTGGCGAGATGAGGACGGATACATTTGGTTTGTAGGGCGCGATGACGATGTGATCAAGAGCTCTGGCTACCGAATCGGGCCGTTTGAGGTTGAGAGCGCCTTGATGGAGCACCCAGCCGTGCTCGAATGTGCGGTTACGGCCTATCCCGAC
>JAAZKI010000002.1 GCA_012799905.1 Lentisphaerota bacterium
ACCATGAGTAACCCCAGGTGAAGCGAAGCGGAACCTGGGGGTGGATGCCCCCCAAGCCTGAGCCTCGGGGAGGCGACACAAAAGCGCCGAATTGCAGAAAATCTTTCACAAAAAACAAGAAGTTGGCCGATAGTAGTACGGAAATTTTTGTGTATGGCTGTTATTTGTTAAAGCGCCAGTAGCCGCCGCCCTCGCGGATTTGGTCAGTGGTGACCTGTTGATAACTTTGCGACGCAGGCGCGTTGCCGAAAAAGTGGTCGTTGGCTGGCGTCTGGTCAGTTATGGGCGGCCCGATCAGATGCCAGCCAGGCGCGGCGGGAAGCGCGGGAGCATCAGGACGCTCGCCTTGGATATACGCATCGTCCAAGATGGGGCCTTCCGCAATCAACACCCAGAAGCCCTGCCCAGCTTGAACCTGGTCAGTGAGTTCAAAATAGCGGCGCAGGTCAGCGTCCCAGGCCCAGAGAGCGCTGCCAAAAGCCTGGCGCAGAGCGTCAACCCGCATGTCGATCGGCACGGATAGCAGAGCCCAGCCAGGGATTTTGCCGGGAAGCAAAGCGTCCGGGCCAGTGGCTGACCACAGCTCAGACATCTTCATGTTGACCTGGCGCAGGCGGATGAATAGGTCGCCCGGTGCGGAACTGGCGTTGCCGCCGTCGACAACTCTGACCTGCGCAGTGTCAGTATTGAAGAATTCGCCCTCCCGCGCACAGTAGAAAATCGGGAAGTCCGCCTCGCCAAACTCCGTGCCGTTGGTGTTGTCGGCTTGTCGAACCCATTTACCTTTAGCGGGCGCGGAGAAGCGGAGCCGGAGCTGGTCCTGGTCTTCGGGGTCAGGGTCAATAAGCGTGAAGTCCGACCAGTTCAGAAGAACGCCTTCGGTGATTTGCGCCGGGAACGCCGTGAGAATCGGCGGGCGGTTGACGTTGACGACAGTGACGCTAACCGGCAAATCAGCGGATTCGCCAGCATTGTCAGTGACGCGGACTTTGAATTCGAAGACTTTGTTCTGGTCTCTGCGGGCGATGTCATAGCCAGGCGGGCCAATGGTAGCCAGGCGGTCGTCTTGGTCAAGCGTGAGCCACTCCGGCGCGCCGACTAAGGAGAAGGACAGCTTTTCGTGGGTGATGGCGGCATACGCCAAGTCCGGGTCATCAGCGTATTCGCTGAGAGGCGGGGCGCCGGTCAAAACTTCGCCTTCGTCGAGGGTGTACGAAGTCGCTTCTGCTGGGATGTCATCCTTCCGCCAAGTCGGTGCATCGTTGACGTTGTTCACGGTTATCACGACCGTCGTGTCTGCTGACCAGCGGCTGCCGTCAAACAATTTGATGACGACGCTATCTTCGCCGCAGAAGTGCTCGTCGTCCGGAATGAAGTGGAGGGCGTAGCCGTCCCGCCCAATTGCCGGGCCGAGGAGTTCGGCTCGGCCATGCAGCGGCTGTCTGAGCAGAGTTGGCACGGCAGCGCCGAAGCTCGATTCGCAGTCCAGCGGGAAGATAATTTCGGCGGCTTCATCACCAGTCACCGCCGTTGTCCGGAGACTCGGCGCGGCTGCTGCCTGGTCTGTAAATACGGCCAAGGCCAGTTCTCGGCCGGTGCTGCCCGGCAGGAGATTAGTCGCGGTGGTGGCGTACAGGATGCGGTCGCCAGCACCGGAAATCGACAGCGGCACTCCGGAATAGGCGTTGCCGGGAAGACCTTCGGAGGACACCGAAGCCATGACTTCGGCGTCTTCAGCAAGGTCGTAGCGGAACAGCTGCTGAATCTTGCCGCAGTCACGGAAATAGACCAGGAAACGGCGGTTGGGGCTGATGGTGGGCTGGAACAGATTGTTCGTGGTCACGCCATCCGGCAATCCGGGCAGAGGCAAGGGAGTGCTTGCGCCGGTGCCGGTGGTGATGACGCTCAAAGCGCCGTCGCTTTCCGCTTGGCAGTACAGCGTGCAGCCGTCCAGAGTCATGGAGACGTGGCGGACATCGTTGGCCAAGTTGCGCCAGGCATCGTCCGCAGCGGTCCAGACCAAAACGTTGCCGTCGCTGTCCAGGAAAGCGGCGGTCTGACCATCGCGACTGAGCAGGGGCTTGTCAATGTTGTTTTCAGCGCCCAGTTTTATCATTTCACCGTTTTGGCGCAGCCAGGCTTCACCGTCGCGGACTAGGGCGAGGACAGTGCCGTTGTAGGAAGAGGCGACGGCGCTGACATCGCTCGTATCCAGCAACTGTTCCGGTGCGCCGCCGCCAGTGGTTGGGACGGTATAGAGGTTGTTCCCGGCAATGAAGAAGACGGTGTTGCCATCACCGGCAAGCGTTAGTGATTGCAACGTCGCGTCCCTGCTGGTCAGCAGGGTCAAAGCACCAGTTGTGTCATTGAGTCGGCGCGAATAAATGTATCTTTTATTGAAGTCACTGCCCCCCTCGTCTAGGTCCAGCCTGACCGTGGTGGCGAAGGCCGCGAGGGCGCCATCCTCCGCAAGGTTGACTGGCAGATACAGCGGCAGGCCGCCACGGGGGGCAAAATGTCCGTTTTCCTTGGCCGAGACCGGCAGTTGGCGCGGGACGTCCGTGGCAAAGACTTCCAAGGCGATGGTTGCATTCAAGTCCGCAGCGCCGTCAGCCTGCTGGAGCGTGATGGTGATTTCAGCGGCGCCAGGCGTTGGCCCAGCCGTGAAAGTCCAGGGCAGGGTGGCGACGGGATAAGGTGCATTGGCGTCCACGGCGCCGGTCGCGCAGGTGATGACGCCCGGAAGCGGTGTGTCGGAAGACCAAGTGATGGTGTCGCCATCTCTGTAATTGACGACGAGATGAACCGGCAGTTCGGACGAACTGTTTACAGGCAGGGCCAGCGTGCTGTCAATCAAAGTCGGGCCTAAGTCAGACAGCCAGACGTGGTGTAGGCTATCCGGGTTGTCGCCGAAGTTGGAGGCTTTGCTGACAAAGGCGATGTAACGGCCGTTCGGAGAGATGGACGGCACTTCGCAGGCGGTATCAGCAGGTTGGCCATCTGCCGCCGCACTGGCGATAGTCGTGATTTGGGTCAGGCGGTCATAGCGGAAGACCTGGTAGGTGGAGTTGTCGGCGGTGCGGGCGCGGAAGGCGACAAAACGGCCATCCGTGCTGACCGATGGCTCGCTGGCGTCAAGATACGGTCCGATGCTGCACGGGGAGGTAGTCCAGTCGCCATTTGTCTGTCGAATAGCGGCAATGATTTTGGGGCCGAGGCCATCGCCTTTGCTGCCAGACCAGAGTTCATAGTTGGTGGCCACGAACACGACTGTGTTGCCGTCTGGCGTAGCGACGACCTGGGCGTCGACCAGCAGATTGGCGTCGGCCTCCGCTACCGCGACAGTTTCCAGGGTGTTGCTGCTGCGTTCGTAGCAGTAGATGCGCGTCAAGCCGTCTTTGTCCAGGGTTTTGGACGCGAAAAATACGATGTCGCCGTCTTTAGACAGGCCGATGCTGTTGCCGGTATTGCTGGCCAGGGGGGTGCCGTCAAGATCAAAGGTAGTGAACTCGTCTGCCGTTATGTCTATGAGCAGCATTCCGGTTTGTCCGCCGATGGCTGCCACCGCGCCGTCAGCGCTGATGGTGAGGCGCGAGGCATCGGTGACAACAGCGTCGAGGGGTGGGCTTTCTTGGGTCTGACCGTTTACTTTCCATAAAAATTGTATGTTATCAACAGAGAACTGCCGGATAGCAAAACAGGCCGACAAGTCTGGCGTCCCCGCAATTTGCCAGTTAGGCATGGGAAACGACATAAACTCGCCCGCAAAGAGCAAGGTCGCTTGAGGATTTTCCACCAGAGGGGCAATCAGGTAGGAGGCGCGGAACTCGGCGGCCGGGCCTTGCGCATATATCGGGTCCGGGGCGATGAAGGCGACACGCGGGTGGTCAGAGACGGCTGGTTTATAGTAATTGTTGCCGTTCGAACCGCTGCCAAATTTCATGGCATCGCCATTGGTGTCATAGCCGGCCAGGCGCACTGTCGCCGCAGGCAGGACAGTCGCCGCCAGCAATAGCGCCGTCAGAAAAATGTAATGTCGTTTTTTCATCGTAGAAATGCAGACGTCAGGACGATTGTAGGCAAGGTGATGCGGGGAGGGTGTTTAAGCTTTCCCCTAATGTATTTTCCGGCGGCGGTTTTGCAAGGACAGGCGCGCGTTGAAGCGGTAATCAATCGTAGTCGGTCACTGATTGATACGAAGCCATAGCTCGACTCTGCCTTCTGCATCCTCGTTGGCATAGCCGTACCTGCAGTTGTCCGTTGATGCCTGCGTCTGGCGGGTCAGACCGTGCCATGCGTATCGGGCTTGTCGTCGACTGTCCCTTGCGTCGTGTGCTCAGGTGCTGTTCTATGCCTTGGCCAAATGTTACCTATATCCGACCGGGGACAAAATCCGAGGGCGGCATCATGGTGACACGCATTTTTTTTGCGGCATTGTTTCGCCGACGCGAATTATCGGTGTCACAATCAGGCTCTGTTCGCAATCATTGCCAGTCACAAAATTCTTGGCATAGCTGAGCATTTTAGTGTGTGGTATCTCCAGCGTAGTCACTGTGCGCAGGAAGTATTCGCTTATAGCCAGTCCGTCCCAGGAGATGAAGGCAAAATCCTCTGGCACGCGGAACCCACGTTCCAGCAAGTATTTTACTGTGCTTATCGTGACGGTGTCATCGCCAATGAACACGGCCACCTGCCTGGGGTTGGGCAGTTTAGCCAGCTGGGCGCCAATGCGCTCGCCAATCTTGAAGAGATTCGTCTCGCCAACTATTTTTCCATGAGCGTGAACCTTCAAGCCGATTTTTCGGCTGTGCTGGACGGCGGGGTGTGACTTGCTGGCATTGAACAAATGAAAGGATGTATAGCCGGCGGCGGCAATATATTCAACGATGTCTTGGTAAGCCAACAATGCGTCAAAGCCGGTGATGTGGACATTCTCCGGCCAGACCAGCCCCTTTTGCTTGCAATTGATGCGGTAGTCGTAAAGGAGGAAACGGATTTCAGGGTTCTTCCGCGTGGTCTGGAGCCACCAGTCATAGCTATCATGGCCAGCAAAAATGGGCGCGGCAAAGACTACAGCCTTGTCAATCCGGAAATTGTACAACCTCTCAATCAGTAGCCGGTTGTTCTTGTCGTCGCCTAACTGCATAATCAAGTACTTCAACCCGTTCGCGTCGATGATGTCAATCAGCCGGAAAAACGCCTCGCGGTGATGGTCGTACACGTTTTTAGGCAACAGGATGGCCACGTCTATTTTTACTTTGCCGTTGATGGCAAGGCCGAGGTAGTTCGGGGTGAACTGGTATTTCTCGGCAAGGTCCAGCACGCGCTTCGCTGTTTTTGGGCTGATGTTATGGATGCGCCACTTGTCATTCAAAATGAAGGAGACAGTACAGCGGGACAAGCCGACATGGGCGGCGAATTCGGCCATGTTGGAAAATTTTCTCATTGGGTGCAACCTCGTTCAGCGCAAACGCAATTATGCCGTAATGGGTCAGTCTTCTGTAGTGCCTTTACAAGGCACCACTTCTGGGGCACGCCTATCCCCAGGCTGAAGCCTGGGGTTAAGCATGGTTAAGCGCCTACGGGGCAAAGGGGGCATGACTGTAAGCATGATACATTTTTGCCGGCTGAAGGCCTGTGGAGGACACGTGTCTTCGCGCCTCAGTCCACTAACGTCCACGTCCACTCACCACTAATGTCCACTTCAGTCCACAGTCCATCGTCTACTGATGTCCATTAAAGTCCACTTGCGTCCATTGTCCACTAAAGTGCCTTAGCCTGGGTGCCTGGCTCTGAAGTTCACCGGAACCCCGAGTATCAACGATTGTCCGATTACAATTTTCCGGCATCTCCTGTTTTTTTTGTTTTAGCCCTTGACACTATCATAAATATAGTGTATAGTCTCCGCGATGCTAACACAGGTTTGTTGTTTTTTTTTGGCTTTTTACAAACGTAGGTTAGTAAGCGTTGTCCAGGTTTTGTGGTGCCAGTGGTTTGGAATCATCATCTTGTCGGGGAGGTGAGCGTATTCCGATGGGTGCTGCATCTGACCAAGGCATTTTTGACTGGCCGGTTGCAACTGCCGAGGATGAGCAGGCTGTTATGCAAAAGTCAAGCTCAGTTGTGTGCTAAAACCAGTTGATTGAGGTCATTGAACAATACGCAGAGGTGTTCAAAAGAGTGATTGTCAATGTTCATGGTTGTTGAAAGTCCCCCTCAACGGTACTGTCAAATTTCCATGAAAACATGAAAACTGAGGCAACTCAGTGCATTGCTCTTTGAAAAACTGAAAAATATCACTCATTGTGAGGCGTCTGGACCGAAGCCCTCGCCCCGCTTCCGGCTC
>JAAZKI010000102.1 GCA_012799905.1 Lentisphaerota bacterium
CAATCCTATCCCGACGAACAACAACCATATACAAAAATTTCCGTATATTCCGTGTGTTCAGTGGTTACAACAACAACCCAAAAAACAAAAATTTCGTGTCCTTTCGTGTTTTTCGTGGTTAAAAAAATAGGTCGTGGACGGATAGTCCAGCCTAAGTTCATTCCAATTTTTTTTGCCGGCGAGTAGGAGCGTCGTCCTTATGTCAGTATCATTTATTGGTTTAGGTTACTGCGGCTGGGATCATCTATGTGTTCTGCCGCACATTCCTCTGGATGACAAAGTCAAGATTGACGAGCGCATGGAACAAGGCGGCGGTCCGGCGGCGACGGCCACTTACGCTGCGTCTCGGCTTGGGGTGCCCAGCGCCTTCTGGAGCGCTGTCGGCGATGACGCCCAAGGCGGCCAGATCATCGGAGCCTTGGAAGCGGTCGGTGTTGACGTCAGCGGCATCCGCCGCCGCGTCAACTGCGCCTCGCCCATTGCGTACTGCTGGATTGAGCGTGAAAGCGGCAAGCGCAGCATTGCCTGGTCCAGCGGCGAAGTCACGCCGTTAAGCCCTTCTGAACTCCCCCTGGATCAACTGGCGTGCGCCAAGGTTCTCCATCTTGACGGCCATCATACGCAGGCCGCCATCGCTGCCGCGCGTTTTGCCCGCGAGCACGGCGTGCTGGTGTCGCTGGACGCTGGCACATTCGTCCCGGGTATTGAGACGCTCCTGGAGCTCTCAGACATCGTCATCAGCTCAGAGAAGTTTGCCCAACGCCTCTGCCCCGAGGCGACGCCGCAGGCAGCCGCCCGGCACTTCTTTGGCCTGGGCAAGAAAGTCTTTACCGGCGTGACCCTCGGCAATCAAGGCAGCGTCGGCTATGACGGCCAAAAAGAATATTTCCAGCCGATATTTCCTGTTGCCGTGCGTGACACCACCGGCGCAGGCGATGTTTTCCACGGCGCTTTTGCGGCCAGCCTGATCAAAATCGGCCGCGATTGGCAGGAGTGCATGCGGCAGGCGACCATGACCTCAGCCATCAAATGCACTAAGCTCGGCGGCCGCACCGGCATTCCTGACGCAGAGACCCTGCAGCAAGCGCTGGCAGCGCATAAGTAACACACTGTCCTGCAAAAGGGCTGCGGCGGATGACATTATTTTCCTTGTTCCCAAGATGTTCCAAACACAACAACCAGGAGAAAGAAAAGCACCATGAAGACCTTGAAACTCGGTTATCTCCCCCTTTGCAAAGGCAGCTGGGTCAATGATCGACTCGGCAAAGAGCTGAAAGATTCCCTGGCAGCTCTCAAGGGCCTCGGCCACGAGGTCGTTGACAGCGGAAAGCTGATCATCAGCGATACAGATGCTGACGAAGCCTGCGCGATCTTCGAAGAGGCCAATATTGACGTCTTGGTGGTGCATCACCTCGCCTTCCCGCTCGGCGCCATCACCCCGTCCTTGGCCCGCCGCCTGGAGGTGCCAGTGATTCTCTGGTCAACACCGGAACAGCCCTACCGCACCCCTGCTTACCGCCTTGAAGCCAACAGCTTCTGCGCCAGCAACATGACCGCTAATCACCTCTGGCGCGTCAACCATCCCTACGCTTTCGTGTACGGCAACATTGACCAGGCCATGGCTGAAATGAAGGAAGAACTGAAAGTCTTTGCCAGCATCAAGCAGTTGAAAGGCTTCCGCGTCGGCTCTGTCGGCGGCCGCGTCCCCGGCTTCTTCACCTCGACCTTCAATGAAATGCTGCTGCGCGAGAAGTTCGGCGTTGAAGTGGAAAACATCACCATGCTCGAACTGGTTGACACGGCCCGCGCCCTCAAAGGCAAGGACCTGCCCGAAGCCCGCAAGGACGTCCTTGACAACGCCAAGCAGGGCGACATCACGGACGAAGAACTCAACCTGGCCGTAGAACTCTACGCCGCCTTCTGCCAGTTGCGCAAGAAGTACCGCATTGACGCCTGGGCCGTCCGCTGCTGGCCTGAATTCAGCGACCTTTACGGCATTGGCGTCTGCCACCTGCTCGGCTGCCTCACTGGCCATGAATGCGCCACCGCCTGCGAAGGCGACGTCTATGGCGCCATTGCCATGACCCTCGGCGAAAATTTCTCCGACAGCAAGACCTTCTTTGCCGACCTGGTCATCTTTGACGAGAAGGAGAACTCGGCCATCTTCTGGCATTGCGGCGCGGCGCCGACCTGCCTCAGTCACCCCGACTTCAAGCCCTGCATCCGCAAGCATCCGGTGATTGACGGCGGCGGCAAGAAGGGCGTCGCGGTTGAATTCCCGTTGAAGCCTGGCAAGGTCACTATCTGCCGCCTGGGCGAGAATCGCGATGGCGGCTTCCGCCTGATGATGTTCAGCGGCGAGGCGGTTGATACAGAGCAGTGCCTGCGCTCGAATCCCCTCAAGGTCATGTTCAAGGGCAACGTGCGTGAGCTGATCAACAAGATCATCTACAACGGCTTTGAGCATCACTACGTCGTTGCCTACGGCGATATCGCCCATCACCTGCGTGAATTCGCCCGCATCATGAACATCGAACTGCTTGAATTCTAAGGACAGTCAATAATCACTTCCAGAGAAGGCATTAGCGGATCAATGACAAAAATCACATTCTTGGGCGCGGGCAGTACGAGCTTCGTCAAAAACATCATTGGCGACGCTTTCTGCACTGCGGCCCTGCAGGACGCCCACGTCGCTCTCTACGACATCAACCCCCAGCGTCTCCATGAATCCGAAGTGATGCTGCGCACCCTGAACAAGAACATCAACCAGGAACGCGCCACCATCACCACGCACTGCGGCGTTGAAAACCGCAAGGAGGCTCTGCGCGGCGCCGACTTTGCCATCAACGCCATCCGCGTCTGGGACTACACTATCTCCGAGGCGATTGACTTCGCGATACCGACGAAGTACGGCCTGCGCCAGACTATTGCTGATACCATCGGCATTGGCGGACTCTTCCGCGCCCTGGGCAGCGGCTACGCCATGCAGGACTTTGCCGAAGACATGGCCGAAGTCTGCCCTAATGTGTGGTTTCTTAACTACACCAACCCCATGTGCGCCCTCACCGGCTTCATGCTTCGCTATACGCCCATCCGCACGGTTGGCCTTTGCCACTCCGTGCAATCCTGCGTCAGAGGTCTGCTCAACACTCTTGAACTCAATGACAGGTATTGCCTGGACAAGCTCAGGTCTCGCATCGGCGGCATCAACCACCAGGCGTGGCTGCTCGAACTAACCGAAAATGGCCGCGATATCTATCCTGAGATCAAGGACATCGCTTTCCGGAAACTTGATGCTTGGCGCCAAGCGCCCAAGGGCGAAAAGAGCGCGAACATGGTCCGCCTGGAAATCATGCGCAAGTTCGGCTACTACGTCACCGAATCGAGCGAACACAGCGCGGAATACCAGCCCTACTGGATCAAACGCCAGTATCCGGAACTGGTCGATGAGTACAACATCCCCCTGGATGCATCGCCGAACCGCTGCCGCCAGATTTTTGCCAACCGGGAAAAGCAATACAAGGAAATCTGCGAGAATCACGTACTCACGCACAAGATGAGCAACGAATTCGGTTGCGGCATCATGAATGCCATTGTCACCAACCAACCCCACCGCATCGCTGGCAACGTGCTCAATCATGGCCTGATTGACAACCTGCCAAGCAACGCCGTTGTCGAAGTGCCTTGCCTGGTGGACGGCAATGGCGTCCAAGGCACGTATTTCGGGCCTCTGCCCACGCAATGCGCCGCCCTGAACATGACCAACATCAACACCCAGCTGCTCACGATTGACGCGATTGTCACGCGCAAAAAAGAGGCCATCTACCACGCGGCCATGCTTGACCCCCACACTTCCGCCGAACTCTCGCTTGACGACATCATCAAGATGGTCGATGAGATGATCGCTGCCCACGGCGACCGTCTGCCCCAATACAACTAAACATTCTTCGCCCTAATAACCACAACCTCAAGCAAAAGGACATCATCATGGAATACAAAGTCAAATGCGCCATGAAGCCCGGTTTCAACAAAATCTCCAGCCTCGGCGACGGCGAGCTCAAGCTCACTGAATTCGCCATCATCAACCTGGCGGACAAGCAGCGTTTTGCCGCCAACAGCGGCGGCTTCGAGATTGCCCTGGTCATCCTCGGCGGCAAGTGTGCCGTCAAGGGCGATGGCTTTGAATTCGCTTCTGTCGGCGAACGCCTGGATGTCTTCTCCGGCAAGCCGCATACGGTGTACATCCCCTGCAACACCGCCTACGAAATCATTGCGCTGGGGCCCGTGGACATTGCCTGGGCCGCCAGTCCTTCCACGTTCAAGACCGACGCCTACGTCATCACACCTGACCAGGTCATTGCCAGCGATATCGGCAAGGGCAGCTATGAACGCACAGCCTATCTCATGCTCACTGAGAAATTCCCCTCGGCGCATTTCTACATTGGCGAGGCCTTTGTCAAAGACGGCCGCCATGCAAGTTATCCGCCCCACCGCCATGACTTTGACAACCCGCCCGTCGAGGTCGATATGGAGGAAGTGTACTTCTTCCGCTTCAAGCCATTCCAGGGCTATGGCATCCAGAAGATTTACACGGACGACCGCAGCCTTGACGTGACCTACACCGTCGAAGAAAATGACACCACGCTGATTCCCCGCGGCTATCATCCTGTCATCGGCGCTCCTGGCTACGAGATGTATTATCTGTGGGTCATGGCCGGCGCAGTCAACCGCAGATTTGTGTCTGTGCAGGACCCGGCTCACAGTTGGGTCGCCAAATAAAGCGCACCCGGCCTAGAGTCTCCCCGGCCGCTGCACCAGTCGCAGCGGCCAGGGAACCTTGTTCACTCTCCATACTCAGAATACAGCACCATGAAGCACGACATTCTTATCGGCATTGACTTCGGCACCGGCGGCTGCAAAATCACCATTACCGACTGCCAAGGCGAAGTCCTCGACAGTCTTTCCGGCGAATATCCCAGTTCCCACCCTCATCCAGGCTGGTCAGAGCAAGACCCTGCCGATTGGTGGCGTGTCATGTGCGAAACCCTCGCCCGCCTCCAACAGCGGCCAGTCTGGCAAAACGCCCGCGTCGCTGCTGTCGCCATGGATAGCTACACCCACGGCGCTGTCCTCCTTGATGAACAACTCCGGGTGATTCGCCCAACCATCATCTGGACGGATCAGCGCAGCGCCGCGGAAAGCCGCGAATTGATGGAAAAAGCCGGCGATAAAATTTTCGCCATAGGCTACCAGATGCCCACCCCGACCTGGACTCTGCCGCAAATGCTCTGGCTTAAACGCCATGAGCCGGAAAACATGAGCCGCCTGCGGCATATCTCCTTTGTCAAGGACTACATCCGTTTTCTTCTCTGCGGCGAGTTGGCGACCGATCGCATTGAATGCCAGGGCACCCTCTTCTACGACATGAAGCAACAGCGCTGGTCAGACGAACTCTGCGAGCTGGCTGGCTTCAGCAGCGCTCTGCTGCCGTCCATCGGCGATATCACTGACATCGCTGGCAAGATTACCGCTGAGGCTGCCAAGGCCACTGGCCTTCCCGCCAGCACGCCAGTCGTCATGGGCACCAGCGATTCGGCTGTCGAAGACTATGCCGCCGGCGCCATTGAGCCTGGCCAGTGCATCATCAAGCTGGCCACTGCCGGCAATGTCAACGTCATGACCGCCGAGGCCCATCCTCATCCAGCCACCCTCACCTACTCCCACGTCATTCCCGGCATGTGGTACACGGTCACAGCCACCAATGCAGCCGCCATCTGCCAACGTTGGTTCCGCGATTTGGCCTGCGCCGAGGAAAAACTTGAGGCCGAGGCCAGCGGCGTCAATGTCTATGAGCTCATGGACCGCCAAGCCGAGGCGTCGCCGCCTGGCGCCAACGGCGTCTTCTTCCACCCCTACCTCAGCGGTGAACGGTCGCCCTACTGGGACCCCAAGCTGCGCGGCAGTTTCACCGGCATGAGCATGGGCACCAGTCGCGGCGACCTCAACCGCGCCATCCTCGAAGGCGTCGCCTATTCGCTCAAGGATTGTCACCGCACCATTGATGAAATGCAACTGCCTGTCAAGGAGTACATCCTCATTGGCGGCGGCGCTAAAAGCCGCCTCTGGAGCCGCATCCTTTGCGATCTTTTCCAGGCGCCCTGCTCTGTGCCGGCCTCCTGCGACGCGTCCTTTGGCAGCGCTCTCCTTGCCGGCGTCGGCATCGGCGTCTTCCCTGATGCGGAAACCGCCATCCGCCGCAGTCTGAAAGTCGCTCGCCAACTCGAACCTGACCGCAGTCAGGCCGCTTTCTACGAACAGAAATTCGTCCTTTATCGACGCTTGCATGACGCCCTCGCACCAGTGTACGCCGAGATGTAAGCCAATAGCCACGATGGAACACGACCGTTTCTGGACTGGCAATTCACTTATAACCTCTAACCTCTCCGCACTCATACCTCTACCCCAAAGGAACCACAGTTATGCTGACACAACGCGACTCGTATTCCTACGAAATGCTCCGCAGCGAGCTTACTTGGGCAGTCGGTGATGACAATGTTCAGACCGACTGCTCTGAGAAGCTCGCCCACTCCATTGATTATTACTGGGTGCCCGAAGTCTGGCACGACCGCGGCCTCAAGCCGCAGGTGCCGACCTTTATCGTGCACCCCGGCAGCACCGAGGAGGTCGCCGAGATTCTCAAGATCGCCAACACCCACAAAATCCCTGTCACTCCCTGGGGCGGCGGCTCCGGCTCACAAGGCGGCGCCCTGCCCATGTACGGCGGCATCTGCCTCGACACCAAGCGCCTCAACAAGGTTCTGGAAATCGACCCGGTGTCGTTGACGGTCACCGCTGAAGCCGGCATCATCATGCAGCATCTGGAATGGGAAGTGCAGAAAGCCGGCTTCAGCACCATGCATTTCCCGGCTTCCGGCAACTGCGCCACCCTCGGCGGCTTCATCGCCCACCGCGGCACCGGCGTGCTCAGCACCCGATATGGCAAAATCGAGGACATGATCATGAGCATGGAAGTGGTCACCCCCACGGGCGAAATCATCAA
>JAAZKI010000604.1 GCA_012799905.1 Lentisphaerota bacterium
TCCTACGACACCCGCGCTGCTGACAAGGTCGTCGCCCACCTGCTCCGCAGCTGCGGCGTGGAGCATCAATTTGGCGAGCGCATTGACTGGTCCATCAATCCGACCAAAATCCAGTACAAGGAATGGACCTGGCAGCTCAGCCGCCATCCTTTCTGGCGTACGCTGGTGGACGCGTACTGGCAAACCGGCAAAGAAATTTACGGCCGGGAATTCGTCGACCAGATGACAGCGTGGGTCGAAGACAATCCAGTGCCCGTGAGCAGCTCAGGGAACACTGCTGGTTCACGCTGGCGGACGATTGAGGCCGGCATCCGCACCGGCGGCGTCTGGCAAGACTGCTTCTTCCGCATGCTGGGCTCGCCGGTCTTCACTGCTGATGCGGTCACCACCATGCTCAAGTCCTTCTGCGAGCACGCCCGTCACCTCCGCGCCCATCCGACCAGGAACAACTGGCTGGCTATGGAAATGAATGGACTCTTCCACATCAGCGTACTCTTCCCAGAATTCCGCGAAGCCGCCGAATGGCAGAGTTATTCGGCAGGACGGCTCTACGAGGAAATGGAAGTGCAAGTCTATCCCGACGGTGCGCAAGTCGAGCTGGCAACCGGCTACCACGGCGTCAGCCTCATCAACTTCCTGGGCACCTATAACATCGCTAAACTCAACAACATCGAGCTGCCAGGCGACTACATGCAGCGCATGGAACGCCAGTACGCCTACTACATGTATATCATGATGCCGGACGGACGCATGCCAGCTCTCAATGACGCCGGCTGGGGCAATGTCCGGAGGTCCCTGGCCACTGGCTTCACTCACTTCCCCGAACGCACGGACTTCCAATATCTAGCCACCAGCGGCAAAGAAGGCACCAAGCCGACTTTCACCTCGTACTGGATGCCCTATGCTGGCTGGGCTATCATGCGCAGCGGCTGGGAAGCCGACGATCTCTACATGATCTTCGAAGTCGGCCCCTTTGGCGCCGGCCACCAGCACGAGGACAAGTTGTCCATGATCGTCTCCGCCTACGGCCGGCGGCTTCTCACTGAAGCTGGCATTTATGCCTACGACAGCTCGGCCTGGCGGCGCTATGTGCTGTCTGCCCGCGCCCATAACCTCGTCATGGTTGACGGCATGGAGCAACGCCGCCGCGGCAAGCCGGAATACAACTTGAGCACTGAACCCCTGAGCAACCGCTGGCTCACCAATGACCTCTTTGATTTCGCCGAAGGCTGGTACAACGAGGGTTTCGGTCCGGAACGCGACCAGACCGTCACTCATTACCGCGCCGTGCTCTTTCTCAAACCCGAGTGCTGGCTGGTCTGGGACCTGTTTAGCCCAGCTGATGACGGCGAACACCGCTACGACACGGTCTTCCATCTCAATAATCAGGACGCCGCTCTCGACGAAAAGTCCCTCACCGTGGTTGGCGCTGATCCCGACGTGGCCAATTTGGCCATCGTGCCTCTGCGCCGCGAAGGTCTTACGGTTGACATCATCAAGGGGCAGACTGAGCCTGAGGTGCAAGGATGGGTCGCCAATTCCACTCGTGATGAAGACGTATCCCCCGTGCCTACGCCCATCTACCATCGCCAGGCCACCGGCCAATGGCTCGAACCGTGGCTGCTCTACCCGCTGCGGGCCAATGAAAAGTCACCGGTCAGCGCCATCGAATTTGACCGGCAGACGAACTCTTGCAGCATCACTCTCGCCGACGGGCGCAAAATCGTCGCCGCTGTCACTATTGGCAAAGACGCTATCGGTGAAGTCAGCCTCAAGACTTTCGACGCCAACGGCGCCCTCGTCAAAACCGCCGTTGCAAAATAAGCGACCGCTGAGCTGTCCGCCGCCGTCTGCAAACTCAGAAAAATGGCGCTGTGCCTGTGCTCACTGCCAGCACTGCGCCAATCCACGAGCTAACTGCCAGGATTGCCCCCAAGGGCATCCGAGCCGCTTCGGCGCGGCTTTTTCCGACGCTCTGAATCCAAACCCACAATCCGGCTATCAGCATCACGACCGGGAGCATGGGAACGCCAGTCAAATTCCCTGCTGCAAACATCATTTTCACGCTGCCGGCGCCGCACCAGCCGCGCCGGTAGAACGGCAACAGCCAAAGAGCGCCAAGCGCGCCTCCAAGCAGAGCCTCGAAAAACCCCTGCCAGCCTCCAGAAAACAGACTCCATGCCAGCAACACGACGGCGCCACCGATAGTCAGGCTATTAGGCAACCGCCGATAGTGATAATCAAACCAGCCAAGTGCCAAAAGCCAAACCGTGGCGCCGGCAAGCAAGGATATCCCGGGATGGTTGACAGGCATGGCAAGGATTAGAAAAAAGGCAAAAAAAAAGCCGGACGCACTCTGACAATACGCTCAGAGGTCCGACCAGAACCTGCCACACATATGCCGAAGCGCGTCCGGCAAGATGTGTGTAAACACCATCTTACCGGATACATTTCGACTCCATGTGTGGCAAATAAAAAACAGAGCTTGGTCGGTTCTGAGCGTAATTGCCGAAAAAATATGCGGTTTAAAAGAGCAACGATGCTGTCCAAAAACAGGCATCGCTTTACTTTATCACCGCTGTCCAGGCTTTGCAAATAGCTAACTGGATAATCCCAGGGTGGTCTGGCCGTCCACAACCTATTTTTAACCACGGATGGACACAGATAGACACTGATTTTTTATAGGGTTGTTTTTGTAACCACTGAACACGCGGAAACTTGTAATCAGCGCAATTAACTACCCGGAGTTCGGACAAGTTGCGGAGCGAGGCACCCAAGGTAAAGCACTTTAGTGGACAGTGGACAATGGACGGAA
>JAAZKI010000047.1 GCA_012799905.1 Lentisphaerota bacterium
CCCCTCGCCTTCGCCACCCGAACCTTTGCCAATTTCGACGACCAGATGCGGATGGTCAAGGGTGTCACCGGAGCGACCGAAAAAGAGTTCCAATCGATGACTCTTGAGGCCGAGAAGCTGGGACGGGAGACCAGCTTCACCGCCCAGCAGGTCGCCGGAGGGATGGCGGAAATGGGGCGGATGGGTTTCAATCCCCGGGAGATCGAAGTGACCATCCCCGCAGTGCTGAACCTCTCCCGGGCGACCGGAACCGAGCTTTCGGAAGCCGCCGAGATCGCCGCCAGCAACATGCGCATCTTTGGTCTCGACGCATCAAAAATGACCGAAGTGACCGACATTCTGGCCATGACCGCCAACGCCAGTGCCGTCAGTGTCACCGATCTGGGCGAATCGCTGAAAATGGCCGGGCCGCAAGCCGCGGCGGCCAAGGACAATCTCGTCAATGTCTCGGCGGCTTTGGGTGTTCTTGGAAACATGGGCATCAAGGGAAGTCTGGCCGGGACTGCGCTGAGAAAAGCCTACAGCCAGTTCGCCAAAGCTGATGTTCAGAAGTCGCTCGAAGGCTTTGGGGTCGCGACCGAGGACGCCAACGGAAATCTCCGCGCCATGCCGGAAATCATGGCCGACATCGCCCGCATCAGGATCAAGAGACGCTGGCATACCAGAGAAGGATGGTGTGACTACCTCCGCAGGTCGATGCAGCAGACTTCACCTGAATTCAAACCGCTGAAAATCCCTGTTTTCACGATGCTCTGGAACTTGACCAACCAGAAAACATAGTTCGACTGGATAGCGGGGAGAAATCCCGCACACGTTCCATTGGAAGGCAGGCCGCTGCTCCTTGAAAACCGCCGGTTCACCAGCGGGCGCTCCGTCACGCCCTGAAGGGGGAAAAACCAGGGAAAACAACCGGCCGACGGCGATGAAATGAGTCTTGGTGGCGAATAGACACCGTCGTGGCAGCCCAAGAGGCCAGGTTTTTGATGCAAAGGGTCGCGTCTGGGTCACCCTGAAGCAGGTGGATGGGGGGTAAGGAGTCCCAGGTTGGATTTTCGGGGGGGATTTTCCTAACTATTAGAGGACGGGGGTGGATGAATTATGCACCCAGAGTGTCTTGCCGTTCACATCCGTCCCCGTCTCGTCGAAATGGACAACATCCTCTTTCGTCAGCATTTCCTTGATCATTGCAAGTGTGCCGCCGACCTTGGAGGAACACTGGGATATCATGGAGGCAATGGTTCCGGTTGACAACCCCACGCCCATCGGGCTTCCAAGCAGCACATGGATGCGGTTGATGCTGACGGCACCATAGGTGTTAAGCAGACCGACAAGCACGGAAACGGAATCCCCGTACTGGACATATGCCCTGATGTTTCCGGGGAAACTGGCTGCCGGCACTGCTTCACCATACGGACACGACACTGCCTCCATCGACTGATGCTCTGTGACTTTAGTGCTGACGACCACATTCACCTCATAGCGCTTTTCGCCACAGGCGAAGACATTTCCCTTTTCCCTGCATTCGGCAAGAAGCGGGCATGCCAGGCATTTCGAAGGAAGGTGCTGACGCACTTCGTCAGGTTCATGCGGGACAGCCATATGCATTCCGGCATGCCCTGCCTGTCCGCCAGGCTTCCTTCCTGTTTTCTCCCGCTGGCTGCGGGGTTGCGGTTTATTGAAGCCATCCTTTGACGGAGGCTGTGAACTGTTCTGCGAATTCCGGTTCAGCTTGCTTTGAAGATCGCGTATGGTTTCCTTGAGTTCCCCAATCGTTCCGTGCAGGCCGTCGATGGTTTGATGGAGTGCTTCTACAGTGGCAGTCAATGCAGAATTGGCCTTTGTCAGGTTCTCAAGTAGTGTTGCCTGCTGCTCGCAGCGTGCCCTGTATTGCTCAATGTCAGGCAGTTGGTCAGGCATGGGCTTGCTCCTCTGGCGAAGTCAGCACATTAAGCGTTTCCAATGCCTTTGCTATGCATTTGCTCTGTTTCAGGAGGCGATGCTGTGCTTCTGCCAGTTCCTTGCGAAGACGAAGGGTCAGAGCGTCCTTTTCACGGAGGATTTCCTGGCTCTGCCTGTATAGTGTTGCATAATCCGTGTCACTATCGGCATTGGCTGCTGTGACGACCATGGTCTTCGGCTTTCTAGTGGAAACCAATTCACCCGTGTCAGGATCGCGCCTGCCAAGCAACCGCCTCTTTGAACGCGGCTGCTTTAGTTCCTTGTCCCAGTAGGAAAAGGAATCGTACACGTAGGTTACGCCACGCTTCTTGTTGTAGCTGTCGATTATTGCCATTGCCTGTACCTCTGATAGTGATACAGGTTAATATAATACATCACTATTGGTTTTCAAGCATAGTTACAATAAAAAGATGATGTATCACTATTATTATAGAAAACGCATGCCGGGGGGTTCTGAATAGTTACGAATAATCAAAAGCAAATCCATGGACATCCAAGATCAGCGTTTTTCGGACAAACGAGATCAGCGCTGACATTCTGCGGGAACCGCGCATAGCCTGACACCTCCACAGAGTCCTTTTGACACTCCTTTTTCTTTCAATGCGGCTGCGATTCCCAGTAGTGCCGCGCATTGTGCATTGTGGCCGCAGGCGTGAACAGCTCCCGTCCCGGGATCTGCTTCAGGATGATCTCTACAGATAACCGAATCCAACTCTCCCAGTAATAAAATTTTCGGTCCTGGTATTCCCGTATCATAATCGGCATAAAACCCAGGAATATTTCCGGGTTTAACCAAGTTGTAACCCAAATTTTCGAACGCTTTCTCCAAATACGCGGACGTTTTCCATTCTTCAAATCCTGTTTCGGGATTTTTCCATATATATCTTTCCGCGTTCAGGATCAAGTCCTCGTTTTTGTCCACTGCCGAAAAAATGGTTTTGAAGAATTCATTGTCCATATTGTATTTCTCTCCTGATATGAATAGTTTTCAACGGCTTCGGTTTTTCCTCATGGGTGTGGCTTCAATATGATGTGACTTGAGAAAACGGAGTCTCTCTGAAATTGCTTTGGGATTGTTTCACTTTTGATGCAATGACATCGAGCATTACTGACACTTTTTGGGGCGATCTTCCCGGCTCGAAGAGCCACACTAAAATAACCCCGGGTGAGGAGCACGGAGTGCGACACAACCCGGGGTGGAGACTGCCCCCCAAAGAGCGCCCGGAGGGCGCCACTGCAAGAGAAGTTGATTGGCATCCGTTAAGCCCATAAAAAACGATTTTGACATGAGTTCGTTTGGGTTGTAGCGCCCTCCGGGCGTTGACTTTTGGGGGGGCACCTACCCCCGGTTCCCTCGCCCTCCGGGCTTCGGTCACCGGGGGTTATGAATGTGCAGCCCTCCGGGCTAAATGGATGCCACGGACTTTTCACAAGTTCAATGTTAATCTGCACTCGATATTCAGTTCTCTCAAGTCACATCTTATTGTAGCCGCACCCTTCCTCATCGACCGTCTTCTGTCAGCTTGTCAATGCGCCGTATTTGATTTTCAAGAAACAAACCATAAGCCCGATGTCCTCTTCGTGTTTGTGGTTCGACCCGGAATGCTTTAACGTCGGCATCGCCAATCATCTTTCCCTGTCATAAGCCATTATGTCAGAGTTGAACCTGCATCGCGAAATCGCTTGCTAAAGGTCTTTTGATGCTGAAAGGCGTGGCGCTTAACGTGCCGCCGACACCGGCGCATATTTTCAGCAGGACGATCAACGCATAGCAGGAAGATCTGGCACAGACAAAATTCCTTCCCTCCTCCTCAATGATACCGCCGTTCATGCGCCGGTTTGTTTTGCCGTCACTTTGGGCGCTCAGCAGTTTACGGAAGGCCAATTCTGTTTTTTCCGGCGTCACGGCAGGGCATTCCAGAATTCCTTCAGTTTCGTGCAGGATGTTAAGAACTATCGGAATTGAGGCTCGCGAAGCGTCGAATCCGCCGTCGCTTTTGAATATATCGAAAGCCGCGTTGATGTACTTCTCAATGGCATTGAGATATTTATGATTTCCCGTAACATGGAATGCCGAGAGGAGTCCCAGGGAATTCAAATCATCATTGATTCTGTGCAACCCGTTTTGCGGATCTTCTGCCGGCGGCTTTTTTGAATCCCGCACGACAGTTTTGAAAAGACCGTCTTCCTGCTGAATATAATCAACCAGCCGATCGGCGATATTAAGATATTCCCTGTCAATCCAGCGAGAATCGCCGGACAACCTGGCCATCTGGTAGAGGAAATTCACCTGAATCCGTGAAGTAATACCTCAAAAACATAGCCAAAAAATTGACAACCTGTTGATTTGCAGTATATTATAAGTATCCTACAACGTTATAATACCACTCACCAACGAGGTTGTCAACAATGA
>JAAZKI010000571.1 GCA_012799905.1 Lentisphaerota bacterium
ATGATCAGAAGCTATTTTCTCATCCAGCCGCTGCAAAAATTCTATGCCTTGCAGCCTATCAATGAGATCCTTTACCATGTCAACGGCGACTTAGCGCCCATCGAAAAGGCTATCGCGGCCGGCACCATCGCACAAAACCAGGTGAAGTTGATTTATCAGAACAACTTGCAGGCAGCGGCAAATCTCCATGCTGAAGATGAGTTCCAAGTCACTTTGCACGACAAGCAGTATCGCTTGCCGCCAGATGGCTTTGCCGTGTGCCTCCCAGGCAGCTGCGAGTCGTACTCCATCATCCAGGATGGACGACGCCATGACTTTATGTGGACGGAAAACCTGGAGTATTCCGACGGCCTAAACAAGACGGCGGCGGTTGCGGGCACCCAAGCGTACATCCTGCGAAAAGATGCGGAGCTGTTGACGCTCATCCCAGCGCCATTCAAACAGGCAGAAAAAGTGCACATAGACCTGGCAAAAATCCCAACTTGGGCTAATGTTAATCAAGCCGAAATCAAGGCCTGCGACATTGACGGCAATGTCATCGCAGGCGAAAAACAGAAAATCATTGACCGAAAAATCAGTATCAACAGCGATGGCAACGCCTTCATGTTCAAGATAACACGCTAATTCAAAGGAAATTATCAATGGACAAATTGGAAATAGGCGCCATGCTCAGGCTTGGCACATTTGAACCGTCTTATTTAGAGATTCTGCAGGATATCGGCATACGCGAAAGCCAGCTTTGCCGCGTCACCGAGAAATATCTCCATGGCGAAGCCGGCATGCAAGAGAGCGCCGAACTCATACAGCGCTTAAAGCAAACCCAGCTGCCGCCCACCAGCATCTTTGTCGCTGCGCCCGGTGGCATCATCGATCCAAAATGCCGCTGCAAAAACATGGTCAATATTTGTCGGCAGCTCAACTGGGCTGGCAGGCGCGGCATCAAATACGCAGTTTGCCATGTCGGCGACCTGCCCGAAAAAGAAGGCGCCGCATTCGACCAATTCATCGTTGAACTGCAGCAGCTGGCAAGAATGGCCGAGGAAAATCAACAGATGTTCCTCTTCGAAACCGGCTCCATTGACGGAGATACACTCCTGAAAATTTTCCAGGCTGTCGGCAGCCCGGCCTTGGGACTGAATCTGGATATGGGCAACGTGCTGATTTATAACCTGCCCGAAAGCCCACTGGAATTATATCAGAAGTTGGGAGCATGGGTCAAAGCACTGCACTGCAAAGATGCGAAAAGACCGCAAGACGGCGAAAAATTCGGCCGCGAAACCGTCCTGGGCGAAGGCGACAGCGGCTTTGTCAAGCTCTTTCAAAAAATCATTCGGGACGGCTTTCAGGGTCCCATAGTTATCGAACGCGAAATTCCCATTGGCCCAGAGCAATTCAAAGACCTGAAAAACGCCGTGGAGCTGCTGCAAAAGCTCGCCCAGGAAAACTGAATCCGATAACAGAAGCCACTAATTGCAGGCCTATCACTTAGGCTTGATTACTGAAAACTAAAAAAGGAACCTGGCCATGATTCGCTACGCCATTGTTGGAGCCGGTCGCATGGGCAACGCCCATGCCAACAATTTATCCTGCATTGAAAATGCGCAGCTCGCCGGTGTGTATGACATCCTGCCGGAACGCAGCCGCGAATTGGCGCAAAAACACAACGCTGCCGCCTGCTCCAGCCTGGACGAACTGCTGGCATTGCCGAACCTGGACTGCCTTATCGTCACCACACCAACCTATGCCCATGCCGAAGCAGTGCAAGCCGCTTGCCAGGCAAACATAGGTATTTTCTGCGAAAAACCGCTATGCCGCACTCAGGATGACGCCGACCGTCTGCTGGCCCTGCTGGAGGGGTACCAAAAACTTTTCGCAGTGGGCTTCGTGCGTCGTCATATGTACAAGGTCATCAAGGCAAAACAGATGCTTGACGCGAACACCCTGGGACGCATACTTTACTGCAATGTCGATCTGCCGCATGGCAAATATAAACGCATGCCAGGCGATTGGTTTGCAGACTTCGAACTCTGCGGCGGCGCTATCTTGGATATGTTGGCGCACCACGTCGATCTATGCAATTGGTTCTTTGGCCAGCCGGTGAATGTCTATGCATCAAGTCTATTGCTTGATTCCAAGCTGCCGCTGCCAGCCGATTATGTGGCCTCCATAGTCAACTACGACAGCGGTGTCATCTGCAACCTGATGTCGTCCTGGCAACGCGTCGGCCGCAGCGGCGAAATGATGGAAATCCAGGGCGAGAAAGGTACTCTGATTATTGACGGCACCGACCTGCTCACCTATTACGATCAGCAGGGCAATCTGCAGAAAATTGATCCTGCAGCTGAGTTTCCTGCGCCCAAGGTGGCCGGCCACGGCGTGGACAATGTTAATGCCGCTTCCGGATTCTTCCGGCAGTCGCTGAGCCTGACCTCAGCCCTGGCCGGAGAAAAATTACCTCTGCCCGGCATCAAGGAGGCATACGACAGCCTCAAGGTCGGCTTGGCTATGATCGAGTCATCCCAAACCGGTAAAGTCGTCGCGTTCTAAATTAGCGGCGAAGGGGAATTCCGGCACTGAAGTGCCGGCACTGGACGGAGGCGAGGGG
>JAAZKI010000360.1 GCA_012799905.1 Lentisphaerota bacterium
AACGAATGGGAAGCCTCAGACCAGCAATTGGCGGATTTTCGTTCGCACCTGCGCTTTGAATTGCTCGGCGGCGACGAGGATGAGCAGACCGAGCCGGCGGCGGACAAGGAGCTCACCGCCGCCTGGGAGCATGCTTTGCTGCTGATGCGCGGCCTGGTCGAGCAGCGTGCAGAGGTTGACAGCATGATCCGGCAAGCAGCGACCAACTGGACCCTGGAACGCATGAGCCTGGTTGATAGAGCCATCCTGAGGACGGCGACGTATGAGATGGCCTTCGTGAAAAAAGTCCCGGTCGCCACTGCAATCAACGATGCCATCGAATTGGCGAAAAAATATGGAGAAGTTGATTCGCCGTCTTTTGTCAACGGTGTTTTGGATCGCATCCGCAAGAATTTAGGTCGTGCGCCCACGTCCAGCGGGCGACTGCGTCGAGCAGCGGGAGTGAAGTCCGGCTCGGCCGCCGTGAAGCCGGAGTGATGTCAGGCCAGGTCGTCGCATCGGCTGGTCAGTGAAGTCAGAAGTGCTGCGTGAGTCGCTGCGCGGCATAGGCATAGAGATGAGGAGCAAGTCAGGATATGGCGTCGATATTGCAATTTTTCCAGCGTGGTTTGCAGAAGACCAAGACGTCGTTGGTGCGGGGTTTTCAGGGTTTGTTCGGGAAAGGCGGGGAAAAATGGACAGCAGAGACGTATGAGCAGCTGGAAGCTGCCCTGATTGGCACGGACCTCGGATATGAGATCACCGACCGCCTGGTGTCGGAAATCCGCGACCGGTATGAACGCGGCCTGATTGAGACGAGCAGCGACATTATGGCCGTGGGGCGGGAAGTGATTTTGGATTTGCTGCAAGCCGGCGAGCCTGCCAGCGTGCATTTTGCGGAGACTGGGCCGACCGTGATCATGCTGGTTGGCGTGAATGGCAGCGGCAAGACGACCAGCGCGGCCAAGCTGGCTCATTATTTCATGCAGCAGGGCAAGAAGGTGCTGCTGGGCGCGGGTGACACGTTTCGGGCGGCCGGCATTGAGCAGCTGCAGATTTGGGGCGAGCGGCTGGGCTGTCCAGTGGTGGGCGGGAAGCAGGGCGGCGATGCCGCCGCAGTGGCGTATGACGCGGTCAGCGCCGGCCGCCAGCGCGGCATGGACGTGGTGATCATTGACACCGCCGGTCGCCAGCATACGCGAGCGGACCTGATGAACGAACTGGCTAAGGTCAAGCGGGTGATCAGCAAGGAAATGCCGGATGCACCGCACGAAATCTGGCTGACCGTCGATGCCTCAATTGGCACCAATGCCTTGATTCAAGCCCGTGAATTCGGCAAACTCTTTCCATTGACCGGGTTGATTTTGACCAAGTTGGACGGCACTGGCAAGGGCGGGGTCGTAGTGGCGATTCGGCGCGAGTTGGGATATCCGGTGCAGTTCGTCGGCCTGGGAGAACAGATGGATGACTTGCAGCCGTTTGACCCTGAGAGCTACGTCCAGGCTTTGTTTGAGTGAAGAAAGTTGTTGTTATGTCGTAATGCGTCGGTCTTCTGTAATGCCTTTACAAGGCGCCACTTTCGGGGTACGCTCATCCCCAGGCTGAAGCCCATAAGCGTTAAGTTGTTTAGGATATCATGATGTCTTCCCAGTCTTCCAACTGGAGTTTTCTTTTTCGCGGTGCATCTCGAATGCTCTTTTTAATCCTAAGCCAGTTTGTTTCGACTTCTTTA
>JAAZKI010000313.1 GCA_012799905.1 Lentisphaerota bacterium
GCGAGAGTGAGTTTGGACTACGCTGTCCGCCATGTCCACCAAATCCACAGCCGCGAAGCGGCAGAATGCCAGGAGGGCTGAGACATAGGCAGTGGTTGGCAAATATCAATGACCGACCTATTACGCGAGGCAAGGGGTGAGTCCGCCGAGCGGTCTTGCTGAAACGGTCGGCGGGATTACATTATATAATTTGGAGACGGCGCCTGAAAGCAATCTGGCGTCGAGTTAACTTTAATGAATAAGGCAAGGAGGAAAAATCGTGAAGAAAGGGTTTGTCGCGTTAGTTGGGATGATGTTGCTGTCAGCCGGCATGCTGTCGGGCGACACGATTAAATTGCGCAATGGCCAGGAGTATGAAGGCAAAGTCGTGGTCAGAGGCGATGTTTATACGGTTATCCAAGGCGACGCAGTGTTTCAATTCCAAAAAAAGGAGGTTGCTGAGATGAATGGTGAGAAGCTGGTCCGGGAGGAAAACCCGGTGATTCGGATTGCGACGAGCAAAGGCGACATGCTGGTGGAACTGTATGAAGACGAGGCGCCGAACACGGTGGCCAACATCATCACCCTGGCCGAAAGCGGCTTTTACAAGGGCATGGCCTTTCACCGGATCATCAACGGCTTCATGGCGCAGGGCGGCTGCCCGAATTCAAAGCGCGGCGCCACTGGTCAGCCCGGGACAGGCGGGCCGGGATACCGCTTTGCGGATGAGTTTGCGCCAAATCTGAAGCACACCGGCCGCGGGATTCTGTCGATGGCAAACGCCGGACCAGGCACCAATGGCAGCCAATTCTTTATCTGCTTCGGCCCCACGCCGCACTTGGATGGCCGTCACAGCGTCTTTGGCAAGGTCACCAGCGGCATGGAAGTCCTGGATAAACTGGAGGCAGTGGGGACGCAGTCGGGTCAGCCGCGGGAGGAAATTCGTTTCAATATCGAGGTAGTCTCGAAGCGCAATCACGTGTACACAGTCAAGAAGCTGTGAGACGGAGCGGGGCCGGCGTTTTGCGCGTCGGCTCCGCAGCAGCCTCGTGAGTGGGCATGGAAAGCGGAAGAGTTGTTGTGAGACAAGGCATTGCAGAAAAACGGGTTGGATGGCGGCGAGGGCGGAAGTGCCTGGCCGCGTTGCTGCTGGCGCTGATAGCCGTTGTTTTGGGCGGCTGCGTCACGTTGCCGCCGCCCCCTGGCTTTGTCCGCAATGGTGGGTTGCCGAAAGCGGTTTACCCGGAGGCAACGTCTGCGGAGGCGCTCTATTCCCTGATGGTCTGGTATGAGGAAACGATGTCCAGCCCACGTATTCCTGAGGATTGGATGCGGGAGGTGCGGCGGCTGCGCGAAACCACGGCGGTTTTTCTGCATCGGCAGTGGGCGGCTGACTTGGCCCGGCAGGGAAAGTCGGTGGTCACCATAGATGCCGAGGGGATTTTGAAGCTGGTCCCGGAGTGGTTTGGGCGGGAGGACGACTTGGCCGAGGGATTGCGGCTGCTGGAATTAGTGCGTGGACGCTTGGAAAGGCCCCTGGAAATTACTGTCCCAGCCGCAGAATGTCGTGACGATGCGTTTTGGCAACAGACCGGCAACAAGGCACGGGATGACTTTGCCGCCTGGGCTCGCGACCGCCGCCTGACTGTCCCAGACCCGTCGTATTTTCGGCGCGAGGACTTGCTGAATGCAGTCAACAAGCTGCACGCGCTGGCCACCGCTAAAAAGCGGGTGGTGGAAGCGATGGCGGCAGCAGAGACGTTGGCCGCAGGCGATGACATCGTCAAAGCGCTGGATATTTTGACTGAGGCTAGAAAAAAATTGCCGGACGGGGTGAGTTTTGCTGATTTGGGCGACCGCCAGACCATGTCGTCATTTGACGCGCTGCTGGGCAGTTTGCCGGATACGCACATCACGCGCATCCTGGCAGCGGCAGAAACCGGCCTCGCGGCCGCGGAGAAGCGCCTGGCTGACGGCTCTGTCGCTGGCGATGTAGGCGCGCAATCGCCGTTGTCAGCATTGGAGAAGACGTTGTCGGAGTCTTTGCGGGTTTGGCGCAACGACAGCCGTTTTGCCTTGGCGCTGGTGCGTCACGGGGAAGTCATTGCTCGGCTGGTCAGCCGGTCGGCTAAGTTGCGCACGCAAGTCTGGCGCACGCAGCTGCGTCAGCTGGCGGAGCGGCAGGAATACTGGGAGGCGTCAGAGCAATTCAAGGCATGGCGGCTTTATCTTAAAGAGCAGGCGCAGCAGGACATGGAGCTGTACAGCATGATGACAGTCCCAACTGAAGCCGGTGCTGGGATGTCGCATCTGAAGATTATTGAGCAGGTGCTGCAAGAAGAGTACCTGGCGATTTTGCCGAAGGCCATGGCCGAATATCAGGCCGTGGCCGAGCGTGCGCTGAACATCATGAACAAGTACGGCCTTGCGGTGGCATCGTGCGTGATGCTGCAACAGATGACCTCGCCGGGCGGCGACCTGGCGCTGCCAGAGCCGTTGTTGGAAGCGTGCCGGAAGACAGACAAGCTCCTGGCGCGGGCGAGAGAACTGGTGGAGGAAAAGAATTTGCTGCGCACCGTGTCGGTTGACGACATGTCATCGTCAACGCCAGGCGTAGGCATGACCTACAGCCGCGATTTGGAGAACGAATTGCGCTCCGTGCTGACGTCGTTCGGGTTGTGGCGCCTGGTGCGAGTGATCGATTCTGGCGCAGCGCGGTCGCAATGGGGTTATGTAATCCATGGCGGCGTAGTGGCTAATTTCGATGGCAGCGAAAGCTCGGAGCGCCAAGCTATGCGGACGATTCGGCGCAATGGCGAGACGCGCCGTCGGCCAAACCCGAATTATCGTCCAGAGGACAGCAACAATCCGCTGTTGCCTAAGGAGCAGTCGTCGCCTTTGATTTACAGTCAGGATATTTTGGAGCAGGTCATTCACATCAAGGAGATTGAGCGCCAGGCACATGTACGGGTGTTTATGCACGTGCGCGGGCCAGGAGTGTCAACGTTGGTCGAGGTCAATGAATTTTACACCAAGAAGTTTGTTTTGGAGGAGTCGCATCCTTTCAACGATGTGCGGGTGAGCGAAGTCAAGACGGTGTATGACGCTACTCAGTTGCAGGCGGCGGAAGCGGCGCCGACGCTGCGGTATGACCGGGTGTGGACGCCGGGCGAGATGCTGGACTGGGCCAGGCGGGACAGCCTGCGCATGGTCGCGCTGCAATTCTTGTATGACGTCAACCAATATCCGTTGTATCTGGCGCAGCGGGCGGAGCGACTGGCTCTGGATGGCGACGCCACCGAGGCGGCGGAGCAGTGGGGAAATTGCTATATATTGTGCTTGGGCCTGGATACGGATTCGGATTTGGTCAGCTTGTTGAAGACGTCAACGCCGCCGGCGGCCTCGTCGTATGAGTCGTGCTTGGCGAACTTGAGCCAGCAGCGCCAGGCCCTGGGTGATTTGAAACGCGCTGTCAGCGGCAAGATGATGGCGCAGATGAACGAGTATATGCGGCGTCAACGCCAAGCCGCCGCTGCTGCCGCTGCTGCAGCGCCGGCAACCGCTCGTTAGGCCAGCCCTTTCCAGCGCCAGGGGTGTAGCGACATTGGCAAAAGATATCAAGAAGAGGTGATGACATGCTCAAAGCAATCAGTTATTGGTCATTTATGCCGGAGACGCCGGATGCGGCGACAACGAATTCCACGAGCGCCAGCTGGTCTGGCGACCAGGACGGAACCACGTTTTGCCCGCCGCCCAAGGCGATGCGCCTGGCTCGCGACGCTGGCTATGCAGCGCTGGAGTTATGCGTCGGCTTGGACGGGCCGCTGACGCCGGCGACCAGCCAAAAGCAATGCGAGGAGTGGCGAGTCGAGGCGGAGCGGGTCGGGATTCGTCTTGACAGCGTGGCCAGCGGGATGACCTGGGCGTGCTGTCCGACGGACCTGGATGCGTCAGTGCGACGCCAAGCGATCGAGAATCACAAGGCTGCTTTGCGGCAGGTGGCCTGGCTGGGGGCGACGTCGCTGCTGTTTGTCCCCGGGGCAGTGCTGATTCCCTGGGAACCAACGTATAAGCCGGTTCGCTACGACTTGGCTCTGCAATGGGCGGAGGAAGCGGTGCGGGAACTCGGCGACCTCGCTGCCGAGCTGGGCGTTGAACTGGCGGTGGAGAATGTCTGGAACGGCTTGTTCTACTCGCCGATAGAGTTGAGGGATTTCATTGACCGCATTGACAACCCGAGCGTCGGAGTGTACTTTGACATTGGCAATCATCTCAATCATCAGCAGTGGCCGCCACATTGGATTGAGCTGCTCGGGTCGCGCATTCAGCGCATCCATGTCAAGGATTTTAAGTTGTCAGACGGTACTCTGGACGGTTTCTGCGATCTTTTGGACGGCGATGTGCCGTGGCTGGAGACGATGCAGGTCCTGCGCAAAATCGGCTATGACCGAACCATGACAGCGGAGATGATGCCGCCAGACCCGACGCTGTTGGCCAGGACGTCGGCAGCACTGGACCGGATTCTGAGTTTGGCATGAGGCCTGGTCATAACTTAGTTTCTAACCACGGAAAACACGAAAAAACCTAGGGTGGACTATCCGTCCACAACCTAAGCCTCGGAGAGGCGCAACCATGAGTAACCCCAGGTGAAGCGAAGCGGAACCTGGGGTGGAGTGAGTAACAGCTTGGCGATAAGTTTTCCGGAAAACCTTTCCCAAAAAAAACAAGACGTTGGGCGATAGTAGTATGGAAGCATTTGAAAAATTGACGCCATTCATGCTGAAGGCCGGGATTGTCGAGGTCGGCCGCGACCGTCTGCGGCAGGTGAAAAACCGCTTGGCGTTCATCTTGGTGACCGAGGATTTGGCGCAGAACAGCCTGGAGAAGCTGATGTCGTCGTTCGCGTGTCCAGTCTACCGTTGCCTGCAATCGTCGGATTTAGCGCGGCTGTTTGGGTATCAAGGGACGAAGGTTCTTGGCTTTCGGCGGTCGCCGTTGAGCGAAAGCGCGCTGGCTGCTTTGAAGGGCTATCGGCTGTCCAAGGAAGCGGCCATGCTGCCAGCGTCGCC
>JAAZKI010000389.1 GCA_012799905.1 Lentisphaerota bacterium
CCATCCTCTGCAATGACAAGTACTTGACGACTGCTGCCGCCTTCCGGGGTTCGGAGGCACCCAGCCAGCCCGTCGAAACGGAGTTCAAGAACCTGCCGCCTATTCCTCGTGCGTTTATAGGCGGGAAATACATGACGTCCCTTCTTCGCAAACAAACGAACAGCCTCCAAATGCTTCTCCGGAATCATCGAAAGCAGATAATCACGCTTTTCACCAGAGTCGCATGGCGCGTCGAATTCAACGATGGATTCCAGCTTAGGCGGCTTCGATTGAGGCAGCGGCAGCTTCCACCAAACCCATTGTTCAACAATGGTTGAGACTCTCCTAATTGGAGCGGGATGACACCACAGCGGCCCATCACTGACAAACGGCGTAATATCCAGATGCTTGTCAACCGCAATCACAAAAATTCTTTTTCTGGACTGCGGCACCCAGTGGGAGGCATCAAGCATGACCGCTCCGACATGGTAATTGCGTTTCGACAGCGCCTCATGCACTTTGCGGTAATTTTCTCCCCCAGCGGAAGAAACCAGCCCGACCACATTTTCTGCAACCGCTATCGGCGGCTTAACCCGAAGTTCGTCCATGACGCGAAGCCATTGCCAGACCAAGCTGCTTCGCGATCCTTTCAGGCCATGCATGCTTCCTGCCAGTGATAAGTCCTGGCAGGGGAAACTTCCCCACGACAAGGTTGTATCTGGCAATGTCCGCCCGGAAACATTTTCTATCGCACCAAGGACAAACTGCTGTTTGCCATGATTAGCAATGTAAACTTGCGCCTTCTTAGCGCAAATATCGTTAGCCCAAACGGTTTCAAAAAAATCCGCCAGCGCCAGGGAGACCAGTCCGCTTCCTGCGAAAAAGTCAAGACATGTTTTAGGTTGGGAAGTTACAGTCATTGCGTGTCTCCCAAGATGGCAAGACGCGAAAACAAATAGGAGCGTTCTATCGGTTCAAACTCTCTCATTCACCATACGCTCTTCCTTCTCCTCGCCGCCTCTTCATGCCTGGCCGCGTTCGATCACCCGCAGCATCCAGTCCAGATTCTGTATCGCCATTTCGGGTGTCATCTCCACCCGTCCCTGCCGGAAACTGCGAATCAGCTGCCGCATCATGTCCGGTCGTTTCACGCTTCCAAACGGCGACGTGATCTCCATTTGGAACACGCCCTCCTCGTCCCGGTAGCCGCCGATGTCATAGGTATTGCCGTTCAATTCCAGCTGTCGGACGTTCTTCGGCTCCGTGTCCGTATGAAACGTGTGAATCCGGCACTGCAAATCCGGCTGCCCTGGACGAGGACACCGGAACTCGGCATCAGCCAAATGACCGTCAAAATGCACTTGCAGCGAGTCCCAGTCTGGTTCATTGCCATCGCTCAAGACCTGCACGCAGGCCAGCATGTGCGGCGCCAAGTCAACCCACGTCCATGCCGGGACGGGCGGCCGATTCCGCGTCGGCGACACCAGCCGTCCGGCAAAATCGGTGATCGCGGCCGCGCCTGCCTGCTCACCAAACAGGCGGCGACATTCCCGCACAGCCATGACGTACTGCGTGCAGACGCCCAGCAGGCGGCGCTTCTGACGCCCTAATTCACATAGCTCAGCCGCCTGTTCATGCAACAGGTCGTGCGGCAAAGCATCGTCATACACAAACGGCTTTTCGCACAGCACATGGCAGCCAGCAGTCAACGCCGTCTTGACCGCCGCATAATGCATGCGCGGCGGCAGGCAGACATCGACAATGTCCGGCTGCTCCTGGTCCAAAAGTTCGTCGAGACAGACGTAGCCCTTGCCTTCAAAGCCGCAGTAATCGCGCAGCGCCGCCACAGTCTTTTCGACGCTCTCCTGGCTGCTTCCGAGCACGGCGCTCGGCATGGAGCCTTCCAGCCGCCACCAATTGCAATGATGACGGCCAATGCCGCTGGCGCCCAGCACCACTACCCGCGGCGACGCTGGCAGCATGGCCGCTTCCTTGGACAGCCGATAGCCCTTCAAAGCAGCCAGCGCGCTTTCGCTCAACGGCGACCGCCGAAAGCCAAGAACCTTCGTCCCTTGATACCCAAACAGCCGCG
>JAAZKI010000312.1 GCA_012799905.1 Lentisphaerota bacterium
CTGAATGCTGATTGCTGAATGCTGAATGAGGCGCATTTCATAATTCATAATTCATAATTCATAATTCGTTAGGGGCGAGGGGCGAGGGGCTGAATGCTGAATGCTGAATGTTGAATGCTGAATGAGGCGCATTTCATAATTCATAATTCATAATTCATAATTCATTAGGGGCGAGGGGAGTTTAACAGGCGGTAGACGGTGGCGATTGTGAAGGAGAAGGGCATGGAGATTGGCTCGCGTGATTTCAGACTTGATTTCCCTATTCGCAGGGTGCATTGCGGGATGCCGATGGCTAATGGCGACCTCGGAGTGCTGATTATAGGCGAGGGCCGCCGCCTGGAGATTGTCATGTGCCTGGCATCGTGCTGGGATCATCGCAATAGCCAACGCTTTGAGAAGCCGTGTCCGTATGACGAGTTGATTGCGGCCTGGACGCCGGAAGACGCCTCGCCCGTCAGCCGGCGTTTGATTGAGGCCTCGACGCCGCTGAACGACTTTGGCGGCGTGTCCTGGCGCGGCACCCGGGTGCCAGGCGGTCGTCTTGTGTTGCATCTGGGGGCGGATTTGAAGCATATCCGGCTGGCGTACGGAACCGGCATGGTCGCGGTGGTGACGACGGCCGGCGAGGTGCACTTGGGGCTGACACCAGGACGCAATCGTCTTTACGTGCTGGACCCGTGCCGGCTGGTGACCTCGACGACGGCCGAGCCGATGTGGAACCGGCTGTCGGCCTTGTTCGAGTCAGTTGGTTATCAGCCGCCGACTGACAAGAGCGGCTCCGGGCAGGTCGGGTGGTTCCAGCCTTGTCCCGAAGACCCTGGCACTCTGGCTATTTTGCGCCAGACTTCCTACGGCTATTGTCTGGTCGCGGAACGCAGTTCAGACGGTGACGAGCAGAGCCTGGACGGATGGGAGGACTGGCCAGCAGCGCAGCAGTCAATCGCAAGCTGGTGGGCTGACTTCTGGCGTCGGCAGCCGACATTCATCGTGCCAGAGACATTCTGGAATGACTTCTTCCTTCTTGCGCTCTACAAATTCGGTTGTGCGACCATGCCTGGGGGCTGGGCGGCGTCGCTGCAAGGGCCTTGGCTGGAGGATTATCAGCGTCCGCCCTGGAGTTGCGATTATCATTTCAACGTCAACATCCAACTGATTTATACACTGGCCTTTGCAACCGGAAATTTCCAGCATGCGCTGCCTTTGTTTGACATGCTTGAGCAGGAGGAATTCCAGGCGGTCATGCGCAGCAATGCAAAAGCGTTGTTTGGGATTGATGACGGACTGCTGTTGCCGCATGCGGTTGACGACCGGGGTTGGCAGGTCGGCGGCATGGGCGCTGGCGCCACGCTGGATTTTGTCTGCGGGGGCTGGACTGCGATGCTGTACTGGAATTATTATCGCTACAGCGGCGACCAGGAGTTTTTGCGGCGCCGTGCCATGCCATTTATGCGTGGGGTGATGCGGGTGTACCAATCGGCTCTGCGTGAGCATGAGGGCCGGTTGTCATTGCCGGTGAGCATTTCGGCGGAGTACGGCTGTTCGTTCAAAGTCAGGCACAATGGTCGGTTGGTCAATCAAAACACAGGCCGTGATCCGTCGTATCAGCTGGCCTGCATGCATGTGCTGGCAAATGCCCTGCTGGAGGGCAGCGAGCTTCTGGGCGAGGCGCCAGACCCGTTCTGGCGGGAACTTAAAGAGCGCCTGCCGCATTTCACCTGCATTGGCGAGGGCGCCGAGCGTCGGGTGGCGATTTGGGAAGGCCAGGACCTTGATGTCTGCCATCGCCATCATTCACACCTGGCGATGGTCTATCCCTTTGACCTTAGCGGCGAACTCAACGAGGAAGAGCAGGCGGCAGTCAGCGCTGCTATCGACTTGTGGATTTTGCGCGGCATGGGACAGTGGAGCGAATGGTGCTTCCCCTGGGCGATTCAGATTCAGGCTCGGCGTGGTTTCCAGGAATCTCCCATGCTGCTGTTCCGGATTTGGAAAGAAATATTCCTGAATGAATCGCTGGCAACTGCGTACCTTCCTCGCTTCCAGGGCTTTACCGCGCACCGCAAGGACGATATGCTGAAGCCGAAGGAGACGCATGAAGTGATGCAGCTGGATGGCACCATGGCGGCCGCCACTGCTCTGCTTGACCTGCTGATCCATGAACGCGCTGGCGTGGCTCACCTGTTTGCGGCTATCCCGAAGACTTGGAGCGAGGCCGAATTCCGCGATGTCGTCTTCCCAGGCGCTTTCCGCATCAGCGCTCGACGGGCCGGCGGCAAGACCGTGTTCTGTCAAGTGGAAGCGCCCCAGGGCGGCACTTTGCGCATCTGCCTGGAGCCAGGGGCGGACATTCGTACAGTCACCATGAAGCCCGGCGAACAACTGCGCCTGGTTTGATTAGCGCCCCGTACAACACCGGGAAGTTATGGCTTGCGGATCGGTTGCGGGCTGACAAAGACGGGCGGGCGCACGTAGACTGGTTCACAGGCCGCGTCGCCATCTTGGGCTTGCAAGAGACGTGACGCATCCGGGAAGGGCTGGACAAAAGTCGCCTCGGCCACGCGTTTTGGCAAGGAGGGCAGCAGTTCCGGCTGGGCCGTCGTCCAGGCGTCGCAGGCATATTCCGGCAGCAGAAGTTGTTCCGGCTGGAGAATGGCTGGTTCAGCCACGAGTTTGAGCGTGGAGGCAGCCTTGCGTTCATACACGGTCAGGATAACTTGGCTGCAACGCGCATCATGGAGAACGCCGACGCGGTTGGCGCTGCCGGCGTGTTCTGCAGCGGCATCAGCCAAAGCCTGGGAGGACGGCACGCCGCGCAGCTCAGCGCCGGTGACAGCGACGACGCCTTTCAGAAAGGCGATGCCAAAGCGCAGTCCGGAAAAACTGCCAGGGCCGATGCCGATAGTCCAGCGGCGAATGTCGGCCAGTTGCATATTGTGTTCAGCCAGCTGGCCGATGAGCCAGGGAGCAAGTTCGCGGTCACTGTCACGCGCAGGCGTTTGCAGATGCGTGTTGAAAAGGATGGTCGAGCCGTCGGCAACGGCAAAGGAGCTTCCAATCGAGGTGTCCAAGGCAGCATGCAGCATAGTCGTAAATCCAGGGATGATGGACAAGGGGCGGACGGGTTGAGATTAAAATTACAATATACGTGCCAGCAGCGGTAAAGGAAAGCCGCCAGGGTTGATTTTGCCGATGGAAGCTGCTGTGGCAGTTTGCAAATTCAGACAGATGCATTTTAGTATTATTTTTGCAGTTTTCAAGATTTTCGGAGCGCTTTATGAGATTAGCGGTACTGATTAAGCAGGTTCCGGACACGCGTTCGGTGCAAATGGATGAGACGACAGGCACGGTTGTGCGCAAAAGCAGCGACGCAATTTTGAATCCCTTGGACGCTTATGCGTTGCGGGCGGCGCTGCTTGTGAAGGACGCGGCGCCTGGTTCGACGGTGACGGCGCTGAGCATGGGCCCGGCGTCCGCAGAAAAGGCGCTGCGCGAAGTGCTGGCGCTGGGAGCTGATGACGCGGTTCTGGTCTGCGATCGCGCCTGTGCTGGCAGCGACACCTGGGCGACGGCCGTGGTGCTGTCAGCAGCGTTGCAGAAGCACGGTCCTTTTGACTTGGTGGTCACTGGCGAACGGGCGACGGATGGCGACACCGGCCAGGTCGGCCCGGAAGTCGCCGCCCGTCTCAATCTGTCTCTGGCGACGTTTGTTGACGAGGTCAGCGTGAATGAAGAGGGCCTGGAAGTCGAGCGCAAGGTTGAGACCGGCCTGGAGCGCTGGCGCCTGCGTCTGCCGGCTTTGATCAGCGTCACCAAGGCTATCGGCGAAATCGGCTTGCCGACTCTGGCTGGCAAAATGGCGGCGCGGCGGCGGGAGATTCCTATCACCACTGCTGCTGACCTCGGGCTGGACCCGGCTACTATCGGCTTGAAAGGCTCGCCAACGCGGGTCGTGAAAATTTTCTATCCAACCCTGGCGCGGAAGGGACGTCAATATCGGGTAGTCGATGAAGCGTCGCTGGCAGACTCGGTTGAGGCTATGGCGAAGTATATGGCGGAGGTGTCGGCGGTATGAAAGTCTGCGTATTGGCGGAAGTCGCGCATCATCGGATTCTGCCGGTGACTTACGAATTGTTGACGCGGGCGCTGGGCCTGGCGTCACCGGGCGAAATCGGCGCTCTGGTGGTCAGTGGCGGCGTCCCGGAAGAGGAATATGAAAAGCTCGGCGCTGCTGGCGCCGATGAGATCATAGCGTACGAGGCGCCCTGGCTGGAGCGATTCCGCCCCGAGCCGTACACTGCGGCCTTGCAGGCCATGGTGGCGGAATTCAAGCCCGAGATTGTGCTCGGCGGCGCTACCAGCACGGGGCGGACTTGGCTGCCCTACGCAGCTATGAAAATGCACACCGGGCTGACAGCCGATTGCACAGAGCTCAGCATCGAAGAAGGCAGCGGACTTTTGTTGCAGACGCGGCCAGCCATCGGCGGTAATATCATGGCGACGATTAAGACCCCGCATCATCGTCCGCAGATGGCTACTATCCGACCGCGTTCGACGCGGCCAGCCACGCCTCAAGCCGGTCGACGCGGTCGGCTGCATCGGCGCGAAGCGCTGCCAGCCTGGCAGCAGTCCGGCTTGACCGAGCTGTCATTCACGCCAATTGATGAAACGCAGGAGCTGTCTTCGGCAGAGCGCGTTGTCGTGGTCGGTCGAGGCATTAAGAAACCGGAGAACCTCGGCATGGTGCGCGAATTGGCGCAGCTTCTGGGCGCGGCCATCGGCGCCACCCGCGAAGTCGTTGACCGGGGCTGGCTGCCATATAGCTGCCAGATTGGACTTTCGGGGCGGACGATTACGCCGGAACTCTATGTCGGCGTCGGCGTCTCCGGCGCTATTCAGCATTTGGCCGGCATGCAGACGTCGAAGCGGATTGTGGCCGTCAATACAGACAGCGAAGCGCAAATTTTTTCCTTGGCCGACGTCGGCATTGTGGGTGATTTGCTGGAGGTCGTGCCAGCTTTGAATGCGCGTTTGCGTGCGGGAGGTGCCTTGTGAGTGGATATGCGCCTGTGACTCCGGAGATCGCGGCTCGACTGGAAGCGATCTGCGGCAAGAATTATGTGATTTACCGAGACGAAGAACGCTTGGAGCCGTATTCGCGGGACGAGATTCCCGGCCATCATTATCGGCGGATGCCGGAGGTAGTGGTGCGGCCGCAGACGACGGCTGAGGTGTCTGAGATCATGAAGTTGGCGAATGCTGAGCGCATCCCAGTGACGCCGCGCGGCGCCGGCTCCGGCCTCTCAGGCGGAGCGGTGCCGGTGTTCGGCGGGATCGTGGTCGCGACCGACCGGATGAACCAAATCCTGGAGTTGGACAAGCAGAACATGATGATCGTCGTCGAGCCCGGCGTGATCGCCAACGACATCAACGAGTACCTGCATCCGCATGAATTGTTTTACGCCGGTTATCCGATGAGCATGGAGACGTGCTACATCGGCGGCAACGTGGCAGAGAACGCTGGCGGCGGCAAGGCGATCAAGTACGGTGTCACGTCCCGGTATGTCCTTGGTCTGGAAGTGGTGTTGCCGTCTGGCGAGGTCATGGAGCTTGGCGGCAAGCTTTTAAAAGACGTGACCGGCTACAATCTGCTGCCGTTGATGACCGGTTCGGAAGGCACGCTCGGCATTTTCACCAAGGTCATCCTGAAGGTGATCCCGCTGCCAAAGTACCAGTACGACCTGCTGGCTTTATTCTCGGATAGCCGGACTGCGATTGAGGCCGTGCCGGCAACCATGGTCGAATCCGGCATTACGCCGACCTCCGTCGAGTATATGGACCAGGAGTCGTTCCGTTCCGCTTGCGAATATTTGAACGAGACGCTGCCGTACCAGGACGCCGGAGCAATGCTGCTGGTGTCGGTTGACGGCAATGACCCGGAGAAGATGGCGGATGACTGCGAGGCGCTGGGGACGTTCCTGGAGAAGCACGGCGCGAGCGTGGTTTATGTGGCGGACACGCCAGCCAATTCAGAGCGGATTTGGAAGATTCGGCGCAACGTGGCTGAGGCGTTCAGCCTGTATTTCCCACGGCAGTCAGGCGAGGACATTGTGGTGCCGCCAGCAAGCATCGCCCTGGTGGTGGAGCAGTTCCAGGAGTTGGCTGAGAAATACGGCGTGACCATACCGTGCTACGGTCATGCCGGCGATGGCAATCTGCATAGTCGGGTCAGCGCGCCGGATAGCTGGAGCGACGAGCGCTGGGAAGAGACGCTGCCGAAAATCCTGAATGATTTGTATGCGCTGGTGGCGCAGCAGGGCGGACGCATTTCCGGCGAGCATGGCATCGGCTGCAAACGGCTGTCGTATATGTCCACCGTCGTTTCCGAGACGTATCTTAATGTGCTGCGGTCGATAAAGCGGGCGTTGGACCCGAATAATATTATGAACCCAGGTAAGATATTCACGGTCTGAAGGGCTTTTTTTAGGGGCGAGGGGCGAGGGGCGAGGGGCGAGAAGGGTGTGCTTGAAATATATGCTCCTGCAAGCGAGGTACATACTGCAAGCTGAAGTTTGAACTACATGCGAGATACGTGAGATGTAAGCAGGCTAAAGCCTGCGGGACATACAGCAAACTAAAGTTTGAACTACATGCTCGTGCAAGCGAGGTACATACGGCCTGAACTGCATACAATCATCCTCTTTGTTGCTGTGCTTACATCACTTACATCGTCTGTTTTACCTAATGTCCTTCGCGCTGGTCGTTGCCTGCGCTGGATGGCTTGGTTGCTGCTGTGCGTTTTGCCGGTGGTCGCTTGGTCAGGTACGCCAGCGCCGGCTGGGTCTAGCCGAGCTAAAGGAGTTGTCATGGAGTTGCCGAAGACATACAATGGTTTGCGCCCGCCGGTAGAGGTGCCCGAGTTCCCGGTGTCGAAATACTGGGATGTGGCTGACCTGTTTCAGACGCCGCAGTATCAGTCGGCCGCACATCTTGAGGAGAGCAATTGCGACGGCTTGGAGTCGATTTTGTATGAAGGCATGCTTATTGACGGCGTGCGCAAGCCGGTTTTCGCGTACATCGGTTATCCGGACGGGCCGGTTCCGCCTGGCGGTTTTCCCGGGGTGGTGCTGGTGCATGGCGGCGGCGGTACGGCGTATCCCTCCTACATGAAATTATGGAACAGTCGCGGTTACGCAGCGATTACGATGGATTTGTACAACTCCCGGCCGCGAGTGGCTGACCCGAGCCGTGACCGCATTCTGCTGTATGGCTCGAGCCGTCCTGAGTTTGGCCCGAATCCAGACCAGGTGCACAAGAACATCGGCGACATTGTCCGGGCGCATTCGCTGCTGCTGTCGTTGCCTAAAGTGAATCCGGCCCGGACAGGCGCGATTGGCATTTCTTGGGGGAGTGTGTTTTCGTCAGTCGTCGCCTGTATAGACGACCGTCTTAAGTTTGTGGTGCCAGTGTACGGTCATGGCTTTTTCGGCGAAGGCGACGGCAGTTCAAGCTTTTGCAAATGGTCGGGGATTAGCTGGGACCCGGGGCATTACCTGGCCGGAGCGAAAGTGCCGCTCTACTGGTTTGCAGGCACCAACGACCTTAATTTCCTGATTCCGGCGATGCAGCGTTCCTGGGATACGGCGCCGACGACGGCCAACCGGACGCTGATCATCAACCTGCCACATTCCCATGTCGGCTATCAGCTGTCGCCGACATTCCGGATCGTGGACGCGGTTCTGCGCGGCGGCACGCCGCTGCCGGTGTTGGGTCGGGCGACAGTGAGGGAAGGGAATGTGCTGGCAGCGCCAGTGGAAGGTGTCGGCAAAGGCATCAAACTGGCGCAGCTGTGCTTTACGACGGATGACGGCCCCTTGTGCAAGCGGCCCTGGAAGACAGCGGCAGCGACCGTCCGCAACAACGAAATCGCAGCCGTTTTGCCGGAGGGAACAGTCATGGCCTACTTGGCAGCTTTTGACGAGCAGGACGCAGACGGTAAGTGGTACTGCGCCGGAACCAGCAATGTGGTTGTGGTGAAATCGAAGTTTTAACGAGAAAGTGCGCCAGGGCGCGTTATATGAGTGTGTCATAGAGAAAGGACGAAGTTGAGATGGCGGAAGATTTACGCATTGGTGTGATTGGCTGTGGTGGCCGTGGTCGGTTGGCGCGTCATGCTCACAAGCCTGGCGAGGGTTCGCGCCTGGTCGCTGGATGCGATATCCGGCAGGTCGCCCTGGATGAATTTCAGGCTAATCATGGCGAAGATGCCTTTGTTTGCAATGACTATCGCGATCTGCTGGCGCAGCCTGGCATTGACGCGGTTTTCGTCTGCACGCCGGACTATTGGCATGAAGAACATGCCTTGGCGGCGTTGGAGGCAGGCAAGCATGTGTACCTGGAGAAGCCGATGGCGATTACAGTGCCGGGCGCTGACCGGGTGCTGACCAAAGCGCGCGAAAAGGGCCTGAAGCTATATGTGGGGCACAATATGCGCCACATGTCTTTTGTGCGCAAGATGAAGGAAATTATTGACAGCGGCGGGATTGGCGAGGTCAAGGCTGGTTGGTGCCGGCATTTCGTGGCCTATGGCGGCGACGCCTATTTCAAGGATTGGCATGCCGAGCAGAGCAAGGCGACCAGCATGCTGCTGCAGAAGGGCGCGCATGACATCGATATCCTGCATTGGCTCTGCCACGGCTACACGAAGCGCGTCATCGGCTTCGGTAACCTGACCGTCTACAATCAGATCACGGATCGCCATGACCCCTCAGAGCGCGGCGACGCGTCTTGGCATCTGAGCAATTGGCCGCCGCTCAGCCAGAAGGGCATGAACCCGATTATTGATGTCGAAGACTTGAGCATGATTACCATGCAGCTTGACAATGAGGTGCTCTGCTCCTACCAGCAATGCCACTACACCCCCGATGGCTGGCGTAACTATACCATCATCGGCACCGAAGGCAGGGTTGAGAATTTCGGTGACTCGCCAGGTCGCTGTGTGGTGCGGGTGTGGAATCGCCGCTGCAGCTACAATCCATACGGCGATGAGCAGTATTTTATTCCTGAAGTCAGCGGCGGGCACGGTGGCGCTGACCCGGCGATTGTCGCCGAATTCGTCCGCTTTGTGCGTGATGGCGGCAAGATTACGACGTCGGCGGTGGCAGCGCGCAACAGCGTGGCGGCGGGCTGCTATGGCGCTGAGTCCCTGCGCTCCGGCGGTCAGCCGTTTGACATCCCGCCAGTCGATCCGGCCAACCTGGCGTATTTCCAAGCCTGGCTGGACGGCAGCAATTGACGTAAGAGAGCCACCAACCGCCAAAGAACACCAAGGACGCCAAGACTCTTTTTCTTGGCGTCCTTCGTCTTGCCGGTTCAATCCCACCAGATTTCTGAGGCTTTGTAGACCGGCCCGTCAACGCAGGCGCGGGAGTAGGCCCATCCCTCAGGGGTGTCAGCTTTGCGTTTGACGACACAGGCGAAGCAGGCGCCAACGCCGCAGCACATGACGTGGTCGAGGCTGATTTCAGCGTCGATGCCATTTTTTTCGACGATTTTGCTGACTGCTTTGAGCATTGGGTTGGGGCCGCAAGCGGCGATGGGCGGGTTGCTGACCTTGGCGATGGCTTCGGTCAGCAGTTCAGTCACCATGCCTTGATGCCCGGCCGAGCCGTCGTTGGTTGCTATTTTCAATTCGCAGCCCAGGCGTTTGAAGTCTTCCTGGAGGAGGATATCGTCCGCACTGCGTCCGCCAATGAGAATGATCGGCGGAACCGGGGCGCTTTTGGCCAATAGGTAGGTCGCGGCGCTGCCGTAGCCGCCCGCGACGATGATGCCTTTCTGGTTTTTCGGGAACAGGGTATAGCCGTTGCCGAGCGGTCCGAGCAGGTTCAGGACGTCGCCAGGCGCCAGCTTGCTCAAGTGTTCCGTGCCTTCGCCAACAATCTTATAGATGATGCTCAGGCGTCCGGATTCAAGGTCGACATTGAAGATGCTGAAGGGACGACGGAGAATGCGGTGCTGCAATTCAGGGAACTGGACGTGGACGAATTGCCCTGGCTTGGCCAGTTTGGCAATGGGCGCTGCGTCTAGGTCAAGTTGATAGTAGTCTTTTTGAATCCGCTGGTTACGCAGTATAGGGGCGGAAAGCTGGATTTTGTCTGGCATGGCATGGCCTTATTTGATAACCACTGAACACACAGAATACACGGAAATTTATTTTTATTGTGTGAAGTCTTGTCATGCGTGCTTGCAACAAGGCATGCAAGCAATCATCACAAGATTTTGCATAGGGTGGACATAGCGTCCACAACCTAATTTATGTGTCTCCCTTACAGGGCTCCAAATCTATGCCATTTCACCCAGGGCTTCGCCGTGCCTGGCGGCTCGGCGAAGCCCTGGGTGAGGCGTATAACAATTTTGAGCCCCGCCAGGGGTGACACATAAACGCCGCTTTGCAGAAAATCTTTCCCAAAAAACAAGAAGTTGGTCGATAGCAGTACAATAACGTATTTTTAGCAAGTGCGGTCGAGTGGTTGGGCGGTGTGGATTCAGCTGGCGCGGTAGAAGTCAGCCCAGGACTCGGCGTCTTCGCAGAGGTCGGCAGGGTTGGTGGATGCATTGACTTCAGGGCAGAAGGTGACGAGGCCATTGTAGTGTTGCTGCAAGAGGAGGGCGGCCCATTCCTGCTGTTCATCGTCAAACAGGGTTTCGCCGGCCAGTGGGTTGTAGTGGAAGCAGATGGCGCGGAGTTTGTCTGCACATTCGGCCAAAATTTGTGCTGGTGACAACCTGGGGGCGGCGGTGAAGTCATCTGGGTGGAAATGGAGGCAGAGGCCGATGCGATTGGAGTTGGCGATGCCGCAGATATCAATGGCGCGCTGCCATTCCAGGGATTGGGGGAAAGGCGGCGGCTGGCGCACTTGGATGGCAATGGCGTAGGGCGTGTCCAGGGGAGCGTCAAGCAGAGACTGGAGAAAGCTGGCCAGGCGCAGGGATTGCGCCGGAAAGTCGGCTTCTGCGCAGCGGTCGAGCCGGAGCTGGAGGCTGAACACAGCGGTTTCGGCTGGCGCGGCGTAGACCATAGCGTCGAAGATATTGCGCCGGAGTGCACCCATGGCGTCGTGTTCCACGGCGTGGGTGAGGATGGCGACAGAGTCGCCGGGGAGGAGGTCGCGGGCGTGCAGGCAATGCAGATTGTGCTTGGTGACGGCGCTGACAAAAGCCTGGCTGTTGAAGTTGCCGGCGTCACATTCAAAGCCGTCTAAGCGTTGGCTGGCTGTCAAGGCTTGCAGCCAATCTTGCCAACGCGAGTCGTCGATACGGATGGCGCAATTGATCATAAACGCGATGATGTGTTGGTAGGTGGATGATGCTGGCGGCGTTGCCTCGGCATTCAGGGCAGGGGCACGATTTTGAGCCAATCGAGGTTCAGGCCGCAGTTGTCGGCATTAGTCATGGTAAGGCGGTGTTGACCTGCCTTGAGTTCAAGGATCAGCGCTTTGCGGTTGTGGGCGACCCAGACTTCCCGCCACTGGTTTGCGTTTGTGCTCCAGCCGCCGGTGCCGGGGAAGAGGAATGGGGTGTCTTCCTGGTTGAGCGGGGCGCCGTCCACGGCGATGTGGCGGGCGACGCCGTCTCCGAAGGAGTGGCAGGCGCGGACCAGGAGGGCGTAGCGGCCATCAGCCGGAACCGTGAACTCCCAGGTCAGGGCGTGGCCGGCCTTGTCCCAGAACTTGATGGCGTCTTCGTCGCTGTCGACTTTCGGCTCCCGGATAACGGCGCCCCCGGTTTCCTCGGCGATGTTTTCCGCCTGGATGGTGATGGCGTCATTGACAGCCGGGTTGAGGCCGGTCATGTCAGGTTCGCGATAGAAGCCTGGGAGGTCGTCGCTCAGTGGCGTGGGCTTGATGGTCACGGTCACGGTCGCGGCTGTGACCGGCGTGGTCAGGTTGATGCCGACGCGGGTGGGGACGTTGCGGACGCCGGGGTTCTCAATGACTTCGGAGTCCAGGCTCCAGTCGGCGCCGGTCACGGCGATGTCGACAGCGCAGGCTCCGTTGCCATCGTAGACGGTCAGAGAGCGTTGATTGCGGATGAACAGTTTGTCAAGGGTCACAACCGCAGTGGAGAAGGTCTGTGGGGATGCGAAGGAGACCTCGTCGCGGATGATGATTTCCGGTCGTGTCCGGAAGAAGGTAAAGGTTCTGGTGAGGGCAGTCAGCTCTGGCACGTCATACGCTTGGGCCAGGTCGATGACGAGGGTGTCCTGCGCATCGGTGAAGTCGGTCTTGGTGAAAACGCCCTTGGCAGCGCGGCCAGTGCTTTGCAGCTTGCCGGCGACGACCGGCACAGGGTGGCCGTAAGAATTGAGGATTTTGCTGACGTAGCGGTCTTTGCTGAAGGTTCGGCGGGTGTATCGCTCGGCGCCGGGGTCGACCAGGTAGGCGTGGTTGTTGATGACGACGAGATAGGAGCCGACGTCGTTGTGGTTGTGCATTTCGGCATTATGACCGCCCTTGATGGCAGCGCCAAAGGTCTGCTCGCCGTGCAGGGAACGGCAGATGAAGACGCCGCCGTCAGCGAATAAGTGGCGCGGATCAATGGTCGGCGTTTCAGGGGGGAGGTTTTCCGCTGCCGTCGGTTCCGCAAAGGCGATCAGGGCGAAGGCATGGAGGCCGAGGGTGGAAGTGTCTTCAATGGTTATGCGTTGGCGCAGGGTGTGCGGGTGGGTGTTTTGAATCAGCCAAAGTATCGTCGTCGATGGCCTGGCGTTCACGCCGCAGTCGGCAAAGGCCGGCGCTACGCGTTCGTCAATCATAATGTTCTTGGCGTAGGCGCAGGCATTTTCCACGACAGGATGGTCGAGGATGTCGAGTTTGCCGCCGGTGGCGAGACGTACCATAGCCGCCATGTAGAGGTAATGCCCAAAGCCGTAATTCCAGTAGCCGATGCCTTCGCTGCAATAGCCGTCCGGGGTGAAGCCGCCGAGGAAAAGCGGGTTGGAGATTTCCATGGCGGCGACGAATTCGGCGCGTTCTTCAGCCGAGTCGCAGACGGTGAGGGCGGTGGCGACGGTATTGGCTGTGCAGACGGCGTTCCAGTTGCTGTAGGTAGTCATCCACCACAGGCCGTTTTTGATCTCGCCTGTCTGGAAGACTTCGCGGTACGGCTCCAGGACGCGGAGCATGATATTGGCCTTGATGTCGGCATGTAGGTCGGCAGGCAGCTGGTCTTGGAACCACCAGGAGACGGTGGCGGCGAGCAGGGCGCGGGCCGTAGCGCCGAGGTCGCCGTAATAGCGCGTGCGGTTGAAGTTCTCCAGGCCGGCGTCATGGGCCGGCATGACCCAGCTGCGGTCAGCGCAAAGAGCCCTTAGTTCAGCTTCCAGGGCGGGCAGGAATTCACCCTGGTTGAGGAAGCCTTCCGCTTTGGCGAAGGTCAGGATGCGCCGCGTCCTCACGCCATAATGCGCTTCGTAGCGGTTGCGGTTGCCATTCTGGGTGAATTCGAGATAGAGTTCGTCCGGCAATTCTGGCGGTGGGCTGGCTGCTTCTCTGCGGGCCTCGGCGATGACCCTGGCGGCGCCTGGCTGGCTGGCGATTTTTTCCCAGGCTTGGCGGTCGCTGACCGGTTTGCCGAAGCCGGTCGGCTGAGTCGGCAGCCACTCGGCGATTGCCTTGACGCGGTCTGGGTCGAAGGCAGGGAAGGCTTTGGGATTGTTGGTTCTGATGAAGGTAGTTCTCATGGTTTTTGCCTCTTCAGCGGTCAGTTCCAGGAGGGTGAAGTCATCAAGATCAGCGACGCCGGTGGCGGCATTGAAAGAATGGATTCGGACGGTGACGGCCTGGGCGGCCGCCGGGGCTTTGGCGACTAAGGTGAATTGATACCATTCCGGTTGTTTGGGCAGTGCGAGGCAGATTTCATTGCGCAGGCTAACGCGGTTCAGGTGCTTGCCCTGCTCGTCCAGGAAAATCAAGTAGACGCCGACGGTGTGCGCCTTCTCGCTTCTGGCCCAGAATTGCAGGGCATAGGTTGATTCTGGCTTGACAGCAAGACCGGTTTGGCGCAGCTCACTGCCGGTGGTGGTGGAATTGTCAACTACACGCAACCCGAAGTTGCCGGTGCGGGCGGCCTCGGGAAGGATCAGGCTCATGGTCTTTTCGCCATCCCAGGAAGCGTATTCCTCTTCAAAGCCGGGATTGGCCAGGGGCAGTGGGGTGGCTGCCGGCAATAGAGCAGCGCTGGTTAGGATGGACAACAAGGCAAGACGTTGAAAAAAATGCGTCATGGAATATAACCCTTTCTAAAGGTGATGCAAGGACGCTACATATCTGTAAATTTCGTTAGTTTATTCTGCTGGTTCGTGCCGGGGATGCTGGCATCGGTCGAGGACGACGGCCAGGAGCGCCGGCACGGCGGTTTCGACGCGGAGAATCCATTGGCCGACAGTCAGGGGCTGGAGTCCCTTGGCCTCAAGGGCGGACAATTCTTCCGGTGCAAAGCCGCCTTCCGGGCCGATCCAGAGCGAGGTCTGTTGCTGGTCGTCGACGGGGAGGGCGGCTGGGCTGTCTGCGTCTGTCGGCTTTGGAACAGCGCCGAAAAAACCGTGGGCGCCTGCGTCTTTGAGTGCGTCTGCAAATGTGACCGGGGCTTTGATTTCCGGAAACCATGGATTGTGCGATTGCTTGGCTGCGGCGATGACCGTTTTGGTCCAGTTGGCGATTGTGTCAAGATCAGGCTTGGCGACGCCGAAACGGCAGAGGACAGGGACGATGGTTGCCGCGCCCAACTCGGTGGCAGTACGGATGACAGCGTCGATGTTTTTGCTTTTCGGGGGAGCGATGAAGAGGGTTATGTGTGGCTGCGGCTTTGGTGCGGCAACGGCTTGGAGGATGCGGCAGGTGGTTGTGCTGTGCCGGCGGTTGTCCACGACATCCAGGACGGCTTCAGCATGAATGCCATGACCATTGAGGAGGAGAATGTGGTCGCCGGCGCCGAGGCGGAGAACTTGGAGAGCGTGGCGCGATTCGCTGGCGGGAAGTTGGACTTCTTGACAGGAAATCGTCAGCTGTGGAGAATAGAAGGCGTGCATACGCGTGGAAATCGTAGATTTGGCGAGGACAGGGAGTCGCCGGCCTTGCGGAGGGCGGCGTTCAGTATACTTAACAAAGCATAATATAGCTTGCCTCTGTCGGAAAAGCGAAGCGAAGCCAGCCAATGCTTGGGGCGCCTTCTGCCATTGATAACGGTTGCTCCACAGCCGTGGATGGCGTGGGCGACAACAGCACCACGTCCCGGGCTAAAGCCCGGGCACTGAACAGAGAGGTAAGACAGCAGCACCCAAGCAGCTATGGCTCGCCCCTCGCCCCTTGCCCCTCTCGCCTCTAAAACGTGTCTCCGTCCAGTGCCGGCACTTCAGTGCCGGAACTCGTGCCTTAAAACGGGACATCGTCAACCTGTTTGGTCTGGTCTGGCTGCGGGGTGTCTGGCTCGCGTTGGGTAGAAGGCGCGCCGGGCGGCGGGATAGGTTCATACGTATTGTCGTTGACAGCGTCGCCCTCGGCCACGGCGGTTTTTGAGGCTGTTTCAGGGGGTGTTGCCCTCGGTTCCTGGGCAGGAGCGGGTGGCATCTGGAAGGCGGGCGGCGCTGGCGGCGGCGGCATTTGGAAGGAGCGCTGGGGCGGTTGGGTGGGCCAGGGTTGGCGATAGCCGTTTTGCGCATAGCGCTGATTATTGGACTGTTGCTGGTAGGCCCCTGGCGGCGGTTGCGGTTGGCCGTAGGCGCCGTTGCTGTCGTCCGCCCCTTGTGCGAATTGACCGGAATATTCTCTGCTGCCGAGCAATTGCATGCTTTCGACCACGACTTTCAGGCGGGAGCGGTTTTGTCCGCTCGCCTTGTCCACCCATTGATCGAGTCGCAGGCGTCCCTCAAAGAAGACCGGCGAGCCTTTGCGGAGGTATTGGGCGCAGATTTCGGCGGTTCTGCCAAAGGCTTCGATGTCGACGAAGCAGACCTCCTCGCGCTCTTCGCCTTGTGCGGTGCGGAAGCGCCGGTTAATGGCAAGCCCCATTTCGCAGATGATCACGCCGGAAGTGGTTGACTTGGTCATCGGTTCGCGGGTGAGATTGCCCATCAGCATGACTTTGTTGAGATTAGCCATGGTTGTTCTCCTCTGCTTGTGATTGATGGATTTGGAGTGGGAGGGGATGATGGCGGAGGGTTGGTCTGGGGCGTTGCCAGAAAGCTTGAGGAGGCATAGTTAAGGTTGGTGTTAAGATTAAGATACTGTTGCTTTCTGGCAGTTCACGCCGCCAACCCCGGAAAAATCCAAAGTCGGCGCCCCCAAGGAGTGGGGAACCCTCTGGACGGCCGCCGGAATACCGCTCGGAAAAAAAACGGTTGACCCCGGCTTCCAAAGAGTACAATATTATCATTTTTTGAAAAATCAATGTGAAAATAAAAAATAAATTTGCATGAATAAAACAAAGCAGTATTTTAAGGGGTGTGGCGGAAGTCAACATAGGAATTGGTCCAGGCGTTTGCGAACGGGATTCCGCCGCCTTTGCTTGTCAACCCGGGCAAGCGTCTGGCGCTGTTTGAAGGAGGTATGTCATGATGAAACGGATGCAACGGATGTTGTTGGCGGCTTTGGTGCTGCCAGGGGTGGCGGCAATGTCGTCAGTTCGGGCTGAAGAGGCCGCCGCGGTCAAAGTGGCTGCGGCCGAGGCAGCGCCAAAGCCAGCGGAAAAGAATCCGGTGGCGCGCCTGCGAGGAAAGCTCCTGTACAAAAAAGGGCAGATTCGCAAGCTCGAAAGGGCGGCTGCGGAAGTCAACGTGGCGCTCAAAAGCAAGGTCGATGACCTTGAACAGGAGCGCCGGGCACAGTACATCGCCGCTGAGCCAAAGCTGGTTGAACTCTACGCCGAACAGGATGCGCTGGAAGAGGAAATCAAGCGCCTGAGTGCAGCCAGGACGAAGTGATCCGCGAGGTCCGACCACGCCTCCCCCTGGGAAGAGAGGGAGGAATCAGGAAAGTCAACAGCAAAGGCTGTAAAGAATAAGGAAAGAGGATGAATCTTATCACTTCTTATGATTTTAAATGAAAGAAATGTAAATTATATGCAATTCGTTATTAGTGCAATAAAAAGATGGAGAAAGCTTAGGAAATAGGCCTGAATAGACGACGTGGTAGTGGGCATGGTGGACGCTATTAGTGGACAGTGGACAATGGACGTCAGTGGACTTTAATGGACGTTAGTAGACGATGGACTGTGGACAGAAGTGGACGTGAGTGGAGAATGGACGTGGACGGAAGTGGACTTTGGTGGACGATGCTGTGGTATGAGTTCAGGAACCCCTAATTCTCGCCCCTCGCCCCTCGCCCCTCGCCCCTCGCCCCTCGCCCCTAGCCCCTA
>JAAZKI010000109.1 GCA_012799905.1 Lentisphaerota bacterium
CCGGATGCCTCGCGCTATTTCGACTTTGTTGACGCCACGGATGGCTTCCTGCCGGAAATCTACCCCATCCGCGGCCCGGAAGGCAAACCTGGCGTCGCCAAAGTCGTCACTGACATGAAGACCATCCAGAAGGACCTCCAGCTCAAGGGCAACCCTCCCCGCACCATCTGGGCCATCGTCCAGTATTTCCAAGGCTGGAGCAGCTGGGTTCGTTTCCCGACCTTTGCCGAGCTCCGCGCCATGACCTATCTCTCCATCATCAACGGCGCTCACGGCATGACTTGGTACACCTACGGCGGCTACAACAAAAACCACGGCGTCACTGACACGCCGGAGACATGGCGGAACATCACCACCGTCGCCAAGGAGTTGGCGGCCCTGCAAGACATCCTAGTTGAACGCAACCCGCCGCAGCCTCCGGCGCCGGTCATTGTCGACGGGCCAACCGTTGACACCGAAGGCAACCACGCTGTGTCCATCCTCCTCAAAGTCCACCAGGGCAAAAAGTTCCTCCTTGCCTCCTGCTCAGCCGAAGCCACTGTCAAGGCTCAAATCACTCTGCCGGGCGTCAAAAGCGCCAAGGTGCTCTTCGAGGACAGAACCATCCAGCTGGCTGACGGCGTCTTAACCGACACCTTCACCAACTATGGCACCCACGTCTACGAATTGGAGTGAGCAAAAAAGCACAAATCGCGAAGGCGGCTGTGGACGTGGTGGACGTGGTGGACATGGTGGACGGCGGCAAGCGTATGTAGCTCTCGCCCCTTACGAATTATGAATTATGAATTATGAATTATGAAATGCGCCTCAACATTCAGCATTCAGCATTCAGTCCATTGTCCACTGTCCACTAATTTTTCTTCTCCTGCACGCTTTCCCAATAATACGAGTTCAGGAATGACGCCAGGTATGTCCACCGTCGCAAAGCGTCGTCGCCCGTAATGCTGGAGATAATTTTAGCGATTTCACGGACAGCCGCCGGGATTTTTTCCGGCGTCTTGTGCAGCACGGCCAGTTCAAGATAGCGTTCGGCCAGTGCGGTTCCCCCCAGACGCGGCGCCATGACCTGTTCAGCAAAGGACTGGACAGAATCCATGGGATGGTCGGCAAAATACTGCAAAGCAAGATAATTGAATTCCGTGTTGGCGTGAAAGGGTGACGTCTCCCCGAACATGGACACGCCTTGAATGCCTGCGGCATAGCTCAACCGGCATTGCTGGCGGATGGCGTCCACTGCCAGGGTGCCGCGACCGCCCTCCCATTGGGTACTGTGGTGAGCCCGCATCACATGCCGGAAACGACGCAAATGCTCGGGGAGACGATCCGCCTCGGTCCAGACCCGCTTGCCAAAATGACGGTCGCTCCACTGCCAAAAAGTCTCGTCCGGCATTTTCAGCATAGCCTGCATAGCCGGCGAGGTGACGTCGTTGAACGCATTATTGTTGATGTAGTGCGTATAAGTTTCGCAGATGACCCAGGCGTCTGACGAACGACTCCGAATCACGTCAGCCGCCTCCGGATAAATGCCCGCCATATCGCTGAGCGAAAAAGCCGGCAGACGCTTCTCGCCGCCGCGCATTTCCGCTCTCCGGGCGCGGCATTGGTCGCACAGGCATTGAAACGAATCCCCGGCCTCCATTTGAATGCCGCCCAGCTCGGGGAGAACCATGAACAGGTAGTCCAGAGAATCCAGGACAAAATTCCTGACTTTGGGGTTTGAGGGACAAGCCACCGGCTCCTTTTTATAGCCGTAGGGATACCGAAAATTAATGTAACGGGGCGATCCGTCCATCGCTTGGCCCATGCAATCCGGATTCCTGGCCAGGAACCGGTCCAGCGACAGCGGCGAATCGCCTTCATAGTAGATTCCGCCATAAGCATACAAGCCGGCAATGAGGTAAATCCGCACTCCGCGCTCCCGGGCATAAGCGCAAAGCCGCCGGGCGCTGTCAAAGCCGCCGTGGACGTCTCGAAGCAGGCCGACAATGCCCACCGCGTCCACCCCATTGGCCGCGCTCCAGTCGATGACGCGCAGGTAGTCCCGCACAAAGGTGTCGGGTCGCTTGGTGTAATGATTGGCGACGCCGCAATTCTGCTTACCAATCGTGTTCAGCACCCAGTTCGTGGTGTGATCCCAAGTCCAAAACAGCTTATAGCTCAATTTGCCTTGCTTGGCGTCAACAGATGTGGTTCCCATGATGTTTCCTTACTGCGGTGACAGATATGTGGGCACGGCTGTCTCCAAGGAGACTCGCCGCAGAAAAAAATCTTGGCGCTCTTGGCGGCTTAATATATCATGGCGACAATTCTTCTGCCATTCTGTCCAGGTACAGGTAAATTTAAGGGCCTGAAGAGGACACGTGTCTTCACGCCTCAGGCCACTAATGTCCACTTCAGTCCACTGTCCATTCTCCACTAATATCCACTTCAGTCCACAGTCCATCGTCTACTAATGTCTATTAAAGTCCACTTCAGTCCATTGTCCACTGTCCACTAAAGCGCCTTACCCGGGAAGCCTAGCTCAGCAGCTCACCAGAACTCCGAGTATCTAATGACAGACCTATTGCCGCAGTTTTGATTATTTCGATAATTATTTACTCTTTTTGCTTGAATCAATCATTTCTTTGAGTAAATTACTTTTCCATTGCCGCGAGCGTCGTACTGCGCAAGAATCGCTTCATTTGACGCTTCTGTACACCTCATTATATAATATCACCTCTCAACCTGCGAGTCGACGATGATCAATACTTGCGCCATGTCTCTCTGTGACCTTGCCGGGGAATCTTATATTGAGGCTGTCTGCCGCGCCTCTTCGGCGCTTGGCCTTGGCACGTATTCCGAACTCATGGCCTTGGCGTTGGAAAAAGTCGACTTTTATCCTCCCGACCTCGTGACGCACGGCGATCAGCTTCTGGCCGACTGCGGCAAGCCGTTCTGCGTCGGGCTGCCGCAGTCTGCGCGTGGGGCTGGCACCAAGGCGTTTGACCAGGCTTTGAAACGCTCCTCTGCCCCGTTAAGCGGACTAGGCTTTCTCCGGGTTGGCGAGGATGGCCGCCTGGCCGCATTGGGCAAAAGCGAGCACTATCAGGCCTCCCTGGGGCACAACTTCCCTGGCTACCGGCTATTGTCGTACGCGGCTCGAATCGGCATTACCAACATCACCCACAACAACACCCGCGGCCACCTCACCCGGCGGTTGGAACAGGAGTTGATCCGCGTCGCCAACGGCCTGCGCCCGGGAGACGAGGACGGCCTCCAGCGCGTTCTCGACAGCACGGAGCCGCATGTCCTCAACCGCGTCATCAACCTGGAAACCGGCAGTCTGGCCGTGGAAGCCGGCCTCAAGATGATGCTGGCTCGTTTCTACCGCCTGCAAGCGCACTTCCCCGAACCAAAATACGCTGGCCGCACCCCGGTCTTTCTCGTCCTGGCTGACTTCAAGGACGGCAAAGAAGCCAACTACCACGGCACCACTGTCGTCGCCCAAATGCTGCGCGGCATGTGGCCGGATTTCTACCAGCGTTGCGAACAAGCCGGCATCCTGAAAGTCGTCCCAGTCCGCATCAACGACGCGGCCGACTTCCAGGAAAAAGTCGAACTCTACGACCAGGGCGGCAGCAAAGTCGCCGGTTTCTGCCACGAACTCGTCCTCATGAACTACGGCGGCATCCGCCTGGACAACGACTACGTCACCCAAACGCACGCTCTCTGCGCTCAGCGTGACATCCCTGTCCTCGTCGATGAAATTCAATCCTGCCTGTGGTCGCCGGAATTGTTCCTGTTCAAAGAATATCGCTGCCACCCGGATTTCGTCTCGGTCGGCAAAGGCTTTCCGGGTGGACAATTCCCGGCCGCCAAAATCCTCACCACCGCTGCGATGGACAATCTCAACCAGTTTGGCGCACTGGTCACCAACGGCCAAGAGGAAATCGCTTCGCTGGCCAATCTTATCACCATGGCCTTTGCAGAAGCCAACACGGAGTATATTAAAGCCATGGGCGAGCTCTGGCAGAAAACCCTGCGTGGCCTCGCCCAGCGCCATGCTCAGACGATCGTAAAAATCGAAGGCCACGGCCATCTCGCCTCCCTGGTCTTCGCCGAGACTGAAACCTGCGTGGCCTTCTGCCATAAAATGACTGAGGAGTTCGCTTTTGACATCAGCGCCCAGACCTACAAGCCGGATTGTCCACCAGCAGCGCTCACTAAACTGCCGCTGATCGCCACTCCGGCCTTGGTTGACTTTGCCGCCAACGCAATGAACCAAGTTCTCGCCGCCATGTAATCACCATCCGAAAAGGATTTTTCAACCACGAACCACACGAAAAGACACGAAAATTTTTTATAGGATTGTTGCTCAGACGGATGGGATGGCATCGCATGCGATTCAAAATGTAGCGCAACCGTCCCGGTTGTGATTGATGCTTACCCGCCCACGTTCGAATGCTCCCGTATGCAAGAGGCAGGATGCAGATCGGACGGAGAAAAAAGACGGAAATAGACGATAGAAATTCTGAATGTTACAATCTGCACACCACCCAACTCTAAAAAAGTTCGTGCTACTATCAGCCAACTTCTTGTTTTTTGGAAAAGATTTTCCTCCAATCGGTGCTTTTGTGCCGCCTCTACGAGGCTCAAGCTTGGGGGGACTCCACCCCCAGGTTCCGCTCCGCTTC
>JAAZKI010000467.1 GCA_012799905.1 Lentisphaerota bacterium
CCGGCGTCAGAGTTGCCGTTTTGGAAGAAGGCCAGGCGTTCTTGCTGTGCCGGTTTTTGGACGATAAAGGAATTGGCGCCGGCCCATTCGAGGGCGTCTCGCTTGGAGCTGTCAAAGACGAGTTTGAACAGGACGCAGTGGTTGTAGCCGCCGGCGCGCCACTGCGGCTTGACCATGAACTGGAGCGTGCCGCAACTGGGGAGGAAGTTGCGTTCAGCCGGGAAGGCGACATATTTGCCGCTGCGGCAAACATCGAGGGCGGCAGGGCGCGGCACGCTGTCGGCGAACGGGTATCCCGCAGACCCGGCAGTGATTTGAGCCTGGTTGACGACCATGCCGTCAGCATTGCCGATCTCAGGGGTGACATCAGAGTTGAAATGCGCCAAGAACAGGATGTCTTCCTGGGCGACGCGGGCAAAGTCCGGGGCAGCGGCGAGAATGGCGCTGGTCACGCTGACGGCAAGAAGAAGCAAGGTGCGTTTGAGCATGGTGGTTCAGCCTAGGGTGGTGGGAGGTGATGTTGGCGGTGCGGTCTTTCAGTTCCAGAGGTTTTGGTTTTCATCATAGCCGCGGACAAAGACGGAGTCGCGCGCTTCATTGCGGTTGACGCTAGCGACATGGCCGTCATGGTAGCCGATGTTGGCGCGGCCGCTATGGCGGAGATGGATTTGGCCGCCGTCTGAGGCGGTTACGTGGTAGTAGACAGAGGACGTTTGGGAAATGATGCCTTGCTCTCTCCAGGCTCTGTTGCTCATGGAGTCCACCAGCACAGGCATGTCCGAAGGGCCGAGGGTATAGAGTTTGGCGCCGCCGTAGCCAGCGAGTTTTTTCTGCAATCCATAGTGCATATAGGTACCGGTCACGCCGATGAGAATGCCGTAGGTCTGTCCATAGCGTTTACGGTCAGGGTTGGAAGCCCAGCCGGCGACTTCCGGTTTGTAGCCGAGCTCCGGGCACATAAAGCTCTGATAGCTCGGATAGGAGAGCGCCGGGACCTTGCCCCATACGTGCCAGGTCCAGGGGCGATCAGCGGCGTAGAATTTGGGCAATTCGCCTTCGTTGTCATCGACATAGATTTGGATTTCAATCATGCATTGTTTGATGTTGTTGGTGCAGCTGATGGCACGTGCCTTGGCGCGGGCCTTGCTCAAGGCCGGCAGGAGCATCGCAGCCAGGATGGCGATGATGGCGATGACGACCAAAAGTTCAATCAGCGTGAAGGATTCGGTCTTTTTGAACATGGCAAGACTCCGGGGCTGGGGGTGAGAGGTTGTATTGACGGGTGGAAAGGATGAGCGATTTAAGCCGAGACAGGAATGTCCTTGGCCGGGCCGATGGATGGGCGGAGGAAAAATTGCGTTGGAACAGTTCGGTGGAGCGCATCGCCGGCATAGCCGGTGCGCGACAGTTCAGCGATGATGTTGACGGTCTCCGCGCTCATGGTAAAGCGCGAGTGGTTGATGGTGCTCAGGCGCTGGGAGGAGTCGATGTCGTCATAGCCGATCAGCGAGATGTCGTCAGGCACGTGCAGGCCGCGTCGGAGGAGTTCAGCCTCGACTTGGAAAGCGAGAGCGTCATTATGGCAGAAGAGGGCGGTGGGGCGCCAATCGCTGGAGAAGAATCCGTCCAAGACGGCGGCGATATCGTCCGGCGTTGGTTGCAAGCCGATTTTGACGAGGCGTGTGGTCAGACCTTCAGCGGCAGCCGTGGCTGCTATGCTTTCACATCGGCCACGGGCGCAGTAGTCAAACACACCCTTTTTGAAGTCTTTGTCGATGATGCCCAGGCGGCGATGTCCGCGCCGAAGCAATTCTATAGCCATGTTCTGCGCCCCCTCGGTAGTGTCGGCCGCGACTGTGCTGACGTGTGCGCGGTCGCTCATTCCGTCCATGAACACCTGAGGCAGGAAATCGCAGTCAAGCAAAGCCTCGAAAACAGGGTCTGGCTCGTCGCGCCGTCCCAGGACAATGACGCCGAGAGAGTCGGGGACAAACGAGTCCAGCCATTGTGAAATCTGGGCGGCTGGCAAAAACGGCGAGGGCAGGGATAGGATATTGACGGATATGTGCAACTCGGCCGCGCGATCCATGACGCCGCCAATCTTCTCCAGGCTGCGACGATTCGAAATTGCCAGCTGCTCTGACATCTTTAGAGGAAGAACGAAATTCAAAAAGGGAAAATTTGTCCGGCAATGGGACAGAATCTCGCGGGAAATGATCAGGCCGCTGCCCCGCGTACCCGCAACACTGAGCAGCCCTTCTGACAGCAAGGTCTCAAAGGCCTGATGCACCGTGTTGCGGTTGACGCCAAGATGCGCGGCCATGCGACGCTCAGAAATAAAGCGAGTCCCAGGGCGAGGACGGCGGCGGATGATCGCCTGACGGCATTGGTCGCTGATCTGAACATGCAGCGGAACCGACGACGAACGGTCAAGAACAACCTCAGGATGTAAATGCTGGCGTGGCATGTTATTCCTGTTTGCTAAAAGTGATATAATGTATTATACCAGTTGAGGGCAAAGAAAACAAACTCGCCGACGAAAAAAAATTAAGGGCGGGAATTTGGCGCCCATTGATAATGGCCATCCCGACAGCATGTTTTCAGCGTTAATTGCAGCACTTCTACGAGGTTGGGGTGGCTCTCAGCTCATTC
>JAAZKI010000020.1 GCA_012799905.1 Lentisphaerota bacterium
CCCCAGGCCTCCTGGCCGGACTTGACGCTGCAGTTGATCGTGGCGCGCTGGGCAAACATAGCTGTGAAGGTGTAGGACCTGTCGATCGTCATGTCCGTGACAACGGGATTTTTGCAGCCGTCCCAGGTCCAGCGCACAAAGTCGTAGCCTTCGTTGGCGACGGCCTGGTAGGAAATCTTGGTGCCGGCGTCAACCGTGGCCGAACGGGCGCCGGTGCCGGAATCGAGAGTGAATACAGCATCGCCGCTGTTCGTAATATCAATCGTGCCGAACTCTTTCTGGCCTGGATACGGCTGCACGGTGACGTTATAGACGCGCACGAACATAGCCTGCAGGCTGATGCGGCTGTCGCCGATGTCGCCCACGGTGAGTTCGCGCTCGGCCGTCGCGTCCGGGTCATCAAGCCAGCGGTCAAACCGGTATCCGCCGTAGGGAATCGCCTTGACCGTCAGCGGGAATTCCGAATACAGTTTCTGGCCGGTGCCGGTGAAGTAGCCGCCGCCGGACGGGGCTGAGGCCGAGACGCTGATCACCGGCTGGTACAGGGCCGTGAATTCCAGGTTTTCAACGCCGACGCTGGTGATGGTGCGCCTGGGTTCCGTGCTGTCGTTGTCCTCCCATTTGACGAAGCTGTAGCCATAGTAAGGCGTGGCGGTGATGGTCAGGTCCGTGCCCACATCGGGGGTGTAGGTATTGGCGACGCCGCCGCCGGCTTCGCCGGTGGTGGTGATCTTGGCCTTCATGGTGACCGTGCCGGTTTTGCCGAACCGGGCGGTGTAGATGTTGTCCCCAGGCTCGATGTAGACGGTGCGGTACGGATTCGCGCTCTCATTGTCCAGCCATTTGATGAAACGGTTGTTTTGGTCAGGAATGGCCCTGATGCTGACTTGCGCACCAATGTCACGGCGCTGGCCGGGTTGGTAGTCCTGCCAGTTGACCTGGAAACTGCCGGTGCCATTGCCGGTCGGGTCGACGTGCAGGATCAGGGGCGCCTGGGCGACGAACGACGCCGTAAACAGATAGGACGGATAGTCCCCGATGTACATGGTGATCTCGGCATCGCTTCTGCTGTTGCTATAGTCGCCATACTGATAGTCCCAGCGTTCGAATCGGTTGACGCCCAGGCCCGTGGCCTTGAACCAAAGCGTCGAACCAACGTCGATATACGCGCTCCCGTCCTCATCCAGGACGATCTCCTCGCCAGCGTTATTGTCGTCCTTCCGCACTTGCAGCAGACCGCGGCCTTCCTGGCCAGCCGCAGCTCGTACCGTCAGGCGCGTCTGCTTGTAGAACCTCACCTGCGGAGCAAAATACTTGGTCTTATTCCAGTCGAGAGTGACCGTCAAGTCAGAGCCGTCGATTTGAGCGGCCTCGACCGCATCCTGGTTAAACTCCCATCCAGCGAAACGGTACGATTCCGGATACTCGACGCTGATGGTATAGGTGATGGTTCCGTCGGCATTGAGGTCGGTCAGAACCCCGGCGCCGCTGGTGAACGTGATGTCGTCGGCATTGCCGGGGTAGTCGACATTGGCCTTCGGCGCGGAAGTAATGCACCTGGTGAAGTTGCCTTGCAGGGTAATGTCCTGGTTACAGACGATTAGGCGATCCGGCTCCGTAACGCCGTCGCTCCAGCCGGTGAAGATATATCCGTATAAAGCCTCTGGCCAGAATCTGAGCACGGAATCTTTGGCGACCAGGGCGCCCTCGGTGTAGTTATCCTGCGCGTAACCGTTGCCTCGCCAAGGCCACGTGCCGCCTTCGCCGAGGGTGACCTGTAGCTGAACTGCCGGCACAAACATGGCCTTGTAGTCGTTTTCAGCCTGGTCGCCATCCTCGTCAGCGCGAATTTGGAGATTCGCCTGCGCATCGAAGCTATAGAGTTCGTATTGATCGGTGTCAGGATTATAGCGCTGCCATTGCGCCAACATATATCCCGGCGATGGCTCAGCCCGGAACGGTATCCACTCGCCGACTAACCAGCGTTCGGTTCCCAGGAAGGGCTGCCATTCGCTGGTCTCAGTCAGACGATAGCTGACTGTGCCGGTGCCTGGGGGATCGATCGTCACTTTAGGCACGGCCCTGGGGGCCTTGGCGATAAAGCGGTCCAGCTTCAGATGGCTGATGCCGGGCTGGCTTGCCCAGGAGTCGCCAAACCAAAGCGTGCCGGACAGCCAGCCGCC
>JAAZKI010000553.1 GCA_012799905.1 Lentisphaerota bacterium
AGGGGCGAGGGGCGAGGGGCGAGGGGCGAGGGATGTTTGGTCTACATGCGGCAGGCGCTGTCCACAACGTCCACTATGTCCACCATGTCCACCACAAGCGTCCTCCAGGGCCACTACATGTCGCCGTAAAAAAACAGGCGCGTCTCCTTGTTGGAAGGAAGCGCGCCTGCGTATTTTTTTGGGCAAAACTTGCGGTTAAGCCGTCAGCATTGTCAAGCTTTAGCTGGCTCAGCAGCGTCGGTCTTGTCGTCAGTGCGGACGATTTTGACTTTGGCAATCGCCTTGACTTCACTGTGCAGCTTGATTTCGACTTCGGTGGAGCCCAGTTCACGGATCGGCTCGTCAAGAGCAATGATATTGCGCTCGATTTCGATGCCCTGCGCTTGCAGCGCATCGGCGATCTGAGAGGGGCCGACTGAGCCGTAGAGCTTGTCATTTTCGCCGGCGGCCATCGGAATCACCAGGGTCATCTTGGCGATCTTTTCAGCCATCGCTTTGGCGACGTTGACGCGTTCCTCATGCTGCTGCTGCATAAGCAGTTTTTTGGCTTCAATGCGCTTCAGAGCCCCTTTGGTGATCGGCTCGGCAAGATTGCGGGGCAGAAGATAATTACGGGCATAGCCTTTGGAGACATTCACTTCGTCGCCAATTCGTCCCAAACCTTCGACATCTTCCCGGAGAATGAGTTGAACAGACATCGTTATCAGCTCCTTTCAGGTGTATCAGAGAACGAGAGCCAAAATGCGGGCCCGCTTGACGGCAACCGCCAGGAGCTTCTGGTGCTTGAAGCAGTTGCCAGTGATGCGGCGCGGAAGAATCTTGCCACCCTCGGTCTGAAAACGACGGAGCAATTCCACGTCCTTAAAGTCAATGTTGAAAATCTTGTTTTCGCAAAGGCGGCAATTCTTCTGCCGCACAACTTTGCGGCGACGACGCGGTTTCTGGGCTTTCATGGATACATCCTCTTATCTATTTTTAGGGTATAGACTCTAGTTTTTTAAATGAAATGCAATTTATCAATCGGATAAGCGGCGAACGGCCTCAAAAGGGCAGATCGTCATCGCCGCTGTCATCTTCGGGCAGCGGCTCAAACTGAGGCATAGACGGTGCGACTGGCGCCTGGGGCTGGCTGTCCGAAGCCGGCGGCGGCGGTGGCTGCCAATTGCCCTGGGGGGCACTTGGCGCTTGACCGCCCTGCGGTGGTTGCTGCCAGCCGCCCTGCGGAGGCGGAGGGCCACCCTGCGGTGGTTGCTGCCAGCCGCCGCCACTCGGAGCAGCCGGGCCGCGCTGGTAAGGCTGGCGTTGCTGCCAGCCGCCTTGCGGAGGCGGAGGGCCACCACCCTGCGGAGGCTGCCAGCCGCCCTGAGGATAGGCCGCATTGGCCTGCTCGTCCTCAGCATAGCCGCCATCACGCCCGCCCGGTGCGCCGCCAATCAGGAGGACGCGCTCAGCGGTCACCGTCAGCCGGCTGCGCTTCTTGCCAGTCTCACGATCATCCCACTGTTCATAACGAAGGCGCCCTTCTACAAAGATGGGCGACCCTTTGCGAAGATATTGCGCGACAATCTCACCGGTGCGGCCAAACGCGCTGACGTCAACGAAACAGACTTCTTCCTGGGTTACACCAGCAGCATTGACGAACTGCCGATTTGTCGCCACCCCAAAGGCGCAGACAGCCGTGCCGCTGGGCAGCGTCCGCATCTCCGGGTCACGGGTTAAGTTACCCATCAGGAAGACTTTATTGAAATTAGCAGCCATGTCTGCATCCCCCTGCTTGTTGCACAGCCGTCAAACACGGCCGAGCCAGACGGCCTCAGCGCTCTTCGCGAGAGCTGCGAGACGGCCTCTCGTCACGATCGAAATTTTCCTGGAAGTTCTCATCCCGGACGACGCGGTCATGTTCGTCACGGGGTTTGAACACATCGTCGTCCTGGCCTTCTACATATTCAAAGACCACCAGACGCAGCACTGTCTGATTCAAACGGAATTTGTCATGCAGGGCAGCGACTGCTTCGGGCCCGCATTCCATCACATAGTCCCAGTAAATACCGGTCTTGTTCTTGCCAATCGGGCGGGCGAATACGCGCTTTTCAAGGCAGACGCTGCGGACTACGGTGCCGCCCAGGCTGCGAATCGCGTCTTCGATCTCAGCCGAAAACGCCTCGCCATTGTTCTCAACCCGGCGTGGGTCGAGAATAAACACGGCTTCATACTTTTTCAACGTTTGGTTCTCCTTTTTCCGAGGCATTGATGTTGTCCGCCGCCCAGGGGTTGCCCAGGTTCATCGCCGCGTTCAGTCCTTGCTTGAGGACCGTGACGACCAAATTGGCCGCCACCGTGACGACTTGCCTGACCACCGCTTGTTCAGCGGAAGCCCACGGCGCCAGCACATAATCTATGATGGCGATGTCAGTGGACTGCGGTCTCCCAATACCGATCCGGAAGCGGGGGAAAGCCCCAGTCTCCAGATGTTGGACAATGGATGCAACGCCTTTCTGCCCTGCACTGCTGCCGCCGGCGCGAATCCGGAGGCGGCCGAGAGGCAGGTCAAGACAATCGCTGACGACAATCAATTCGGTCGGGGAGAAACCGAATCGCTCCGTCACTTCCTTCACCACTTCGCCGCTGTTGTTCATGTAGGCCAGAGGCCGCAGCAGCAGGCAGTCAACCCCATACAGGGTCAGGCTGCGCAGTTCGCCGCAGGCCGGCTGCCAGTGCGTCGCCGTATCAAACGTCGACACGGCTTGCAACTGGTCAGCCACAAGAAAACCGGCGTTATGCCTGGTTCCGGCGTATTTATCACCGGGATTGCCCAAGCAGACCACCAGCTGTATTCTCGCCGGCTGGCAAACGCCGCGCGTTGTGCCGGGGAAGTCCATCATCCTGAAATTTACGAAACACTATCAAAACCGTGAAGCCGCAAGCACGGCCGTGGTGACCGCTGCCTGACTTAGGCCGCGACACACCGGCGGAAGCTGCGGTTATTTCTCTTCTTTCTCGGACTCTTCCTCTTCTGCAGCATCGGCAGCATCGGTGTCCTCGGCAGCCTCGGCCTCTTCGTCCTCGGGGAGCTCCGCCCTCGGCGTGCGTACCTGGAACACCATCAAGTCGCCGTCTGTGACTGCGGTCACGCCCTCGGGCATAACCAGGTCGCGGACATGCAGGGCCTCGTCCAACTCAAGGGCGCTGACATCGACTCTGATCATATCCGGCGTATCCATTGGCAGGCATTCGATCTGCAATTCGAACATAACCTGCTCCAGCTGGCCGCCTTGACGCAGGCCGGCCGCTTCGCCTTCCGCCACCAGGCGGACGTCACTGGTGATCAGCTCATCCATCTTCACTTCCTGGAAATCAAGATGGAGAATATCATTCGAAATCGGATGACGCTGGGCCGCTTTCAGGATGGTCAGCCGCTTGCTGCCGTCGTCACAAGTCATTTCGACCAAGCCGGGATGTTGCAGCAATTGCCCCAACAGAGCAGAGTCAATGCTCAGCGGAGACGCCGCCTTGCCGTGACCATAGACGACAACCGGAATCTGGCCGGCACGACGCAACCGACGTGAATTCGCTGAACCAACCTGGCCGCGATCACTCGCACTAATGTTAAATACCTTACCCATAGATACTTGAACCCTTTAATCTCAATGCATTTATATGATTTTTTGGAAGAATTTGATAGGAAAACCAAATAATATAACACACTATTTGCCAGACTCCAACGAAAACAGCGAAGAAATTGAATCGCCTTGGTGAATTCGCTTAATGGCAGTCGCAAACAACGGTGCCACGGAAATGACTTCAATGCGAGGGCAGGCGCTGACATCGACGGGCACTGTGTCAGTGGTGTAGACTTTTTCGAGGATGCTGGCGTTGATGCGCTCAATGCCAACCGGGGTGAGGCAGCAGTGGGTGACTGCGGCGCTCACCGAGCGCGCCCCGGCTTCGCGCAGGCGCAAGGCGGCCTGGACCAGGGTGCCGGCGGTTGAACTGAGGTCGTCAACTAGGAGGCAGTCGCAGCCATCCACGTCACCGACCAGGTAAGGCGCCTCGACTTCGCTGGCGCTGACCCGGCGTTTGGCGACCAGGGCGAAGCCGCAGCCGAACATATCGGCGTAGGCATGGGCCATCTTGCCGCTGCCAGCGTCCGGCGCAACAACCTGAGCGTCGCAAGTAAAACGTTGGCGCAGGTGGGCGACGAACACTGGCGCTGCATACAGATGGTCAACCGGAATGTCAAAGAAGCCCTGGATTTGCTGGGCGTGGAGGTCCATGGTCAAGACGCGGTTGGCTCCGGCGCTGACCAGGAGATTGGCGATCAGCTTGGCTGTGATCGGAACTCGGGGCTGGTCTTTGCGATCCTGGCGGCCGTAGCCAAAATACGGCAGCACCGCC
>JAAZKI010000043.1 GCA_012799905.1 Lentisphaerota bacterium
GCGAGATGGCCGTGGAATCCTTCGTCGCTCGTGCTGGGCACATAGCCATTATAGCCATAGTGCACCCAATGCCCGGCCGGCGTGCCGACGTATGTGCCTGCCGCCTGTGGGCAGGTAAATACTTTCTTATTGCCGCCCATGTACGCCAATGCAAAATACTCCGCCCAGGTCGGCCCCCAGCTCGGGGTGCCGGGCAAATCCAACAAAGGAGGGAAACGGTCTTCAAAATCCGAGTTGTAAAAATGGAATATCAGGCCGATCTGCTTGAGGTTATTGGTGCAGGAAATCGACCTGGCCTTCTCTCGCGCCCTGCTCAGTGCCGGCAGCAACATCGCCGCCAAAATGGCGATGATTGCAATCACCACCAAAAGCTCAATCAGGGTGAAAACTAGCTTCCGCATCTGCTCTTCTCCTTGTTGAATGGTACTTGATGGAAGACCGAACCTATTTCCAAATAAAGACATCAATAATCAAGCAAGAAAACAGTCTCTTCGCTGCCTCGAAAGCCCGTCTGGCGCGCGATTCACGCTTCTTCACCGCTGTCAACGAACACGTCTACGCCAAAGTTCATCATAGCGTCTTTCTCAATCAGGCCAAAGGCATTGAGTCGGAACATCCGGTCAATGGGCTTGACCGCGCACCCGCAGCTTTCTCCTGGATAGAAGCGCGGCTTAATCAAATGCCCGACCGGCGCCGAATACAGCTCCTTGCGTTCAATGCGCTCCATCAGCAACTTGACGGCCTTTTCGGCGCGGGGACGCACCGGATTCAAGATCGTTGCCAAGGAAGGCGAAACGTAATCCACAAACGATCGACCATCCGTGCCGACGACCGCTATGTCCTGCGGAACCTGAATCCCATGCTGGGTCAGCACCTTGATCAATTTGGCGCCAATGTAATCATTAAAGGCGAGTACCGCTGTAACCTCGCGGCGCTTCAGCTCCGCCAGCATGGCATCAACTTGGCCGTCATACTGGCGCAACACCAGGACATCGTCGTCGTCAACCGTAATCCCAGCCTCCTGATGCGCCCGTCGCCAACCGGCGCAACGGAGATGTTCGCGCTGTTGCGGAAGAACCACCATAAGCGCCACCTTCCGATGACCATGCTCAAGAAGATGCCGAGTGGCCAGATAGCCGCCATATTCCATATCGACCTTGATGTCTGAGTCCTGATCGGCTCGACCACTGTCCCCTAAAAAAACATACGGGACAGTCTGCTTGACCTGCCGGACTTTCTCAAGATCGTAGTTATAGATGAAAATAATGCCGTCAACTCCGCGTGCCATCAGCTGCAACAGACCGTCAATCTCGCCATGTTTGCGCAAATCGCATTCGTTGTACAGCAGATTATAGCCACGTTGAAGCAGCATCTTCGTGATTTCCGTATTCAGAGCCGCAATGACGCCAAAATCCGATAGCGAACCAATGATCACGATCGTCTTGGTCGCCGCGCCCTTGAGGCTCCGGGCCGCACTGTTCGAAACGTAATTCGACTCCCGCGCAACCGCCAATATCCGCTCCCGAGTCGCCGGCGAGACGCGACAGTTGCTGCTGTCGTTGAACACCGCAGACACAGCCTGACGCGACACGCCGACGCGACGGGCTATCTCTTTCATCGTTATCATAGCATAAACCTCAAGCCCATAATCACTTAACCGCCTACCATGAAACACAATAACACCAGTGCCGAGCAACCGGTGGCTCAATCACGGCAAAAATGATTTACACGAGCTATCAAATGACTACATTATATCATGATTGCTCCTGTAACTCAAATGGGAAAATCATAAATTTTTGGGAAAAATTCGTCTTTTTCGCGGAACTGCTGGCTGCGAGCCGTCAACCGCTTTATTTCAGTGCCCCTCGCCCCTCGCCCCTCGCCCCTAAAAAAAAGGCGCTTCCGTGCGTTTTGACGACGGAAGCGCCTTGTTGGCAATTACGAATGCCGGTCTCGTTTTAGACACCGAGGCGGCTGGTGCGGCTCAATTCACCGAGTGTGCGATTAGTTTCCGGCGTATAGCCTGCGAGAGGCATGATGCGCTCGTGGATCGAATCGAGAATCCAGCTCACCTGCGGGAAGTACTTGCTTTCCAGCTCAGCCGCCGGGCTGACCCAATTGCGTGCGCCGATCACGACCGGCGGCGCGTCAAGATAGTCAAAGCAGAGCTGCGTCAAGTTGGCCGCGATGTTGTGCATCACGTTGCCGCGCTCGACCGCCTCATTGACCAACACGACCTTGCCTGTCTTCTTGATTGATTCCTCCAGCTTGGCATAATCCAGCGGATTGATCGAACGCAAGTCGATGACTTCCGCTTCCAAGCCGTGCTTCTCAGCCAGAATGGCGGCAGCGTCCAAGGCCTTGAACAGCGACGGACCGAACGTGATAATGGTCAAGTCTTTGCCGGCTCGCTTGACATCCGGCTCACCAATCGGAATTTCGTAATAGTCGACCGGCACGCCCTCGGCATGGAAGCGCTCTCCCTTGCCGTACAGCTGCTGGCTTTCCAGGAAAATCACCGGGTCGGTTCCGGCCAAGGCCGTGTTCAGCAGACCCTTGGCGTCATACGGCGTGACTGGATAGACCACCTTCAGGCCCGGAATATGGTTCACCAGCGCTGACCAATCCTGCGAATGTTGAGCGCCGTACTTGAAGCCGACCGAAATGCGCAGCACCACCGGCATTTTCAGAATGCCGCCGGACA
>JAAZKI010000301.1 GCA_012799905.1 Lentisphaerota bacterium
CAAAACGGCGTTTATGTGTCACCCCTGGCGGGGCTCAAAATTATAATCCGTCCACCCAGGGCTGCGCTCGCCCTTGGCGGGCTTCGCTTACCCTGGGCTTTTATGTTGTAGCCCTTCGGGCCGCCAGGCTTATAGACGGCAGCCGGAAGGCAGTATAGCAAGCGTTCATCACGAGACTTCGCACAATAAAAAAGGAATTTCCGTATATTCCGCGGTTACAACAACAACCCAAAAAACAAAAATTTCGTGTCCTTTCGTGTTTTTCGTGGTTAAAAAAATAGTTTGTGGACGGATAGTCCACCCTAAGACCATATCTGAATCACCGTCGCCGACAAAACGAAACGCCGACGGTGGGCAAGGGACGGCGGCCGCCCCTTATCGCCGGCCGCCTAATCCCCGACTCGCAACCGGAATCAAAGATTGTTGGGGTCTGGCTTGATTGCTGGCAGCGGTTCCGGCCGAACCATCACGCCGCCGTTTTCATACGACTTAATGGCTGCAAACGTGTATTCCAGGGTCGCCAACGCATCGCGGCCGGACGCCCGCAGCTTGTGTTTCGGGACGCCGTTGGTCACGTCTTCCAGGAAGCAATGGATGCGGCGCGGGAAGGTCAGTCCAAATTCCTTCACGCCGGTGTCGGTGATGATGGGTGCTGGCGCCACGCCCAGGCCCTTGGGGGTCTCGCCCGCCTCGGGATTGCCGTGCGCTGGCTGATAGGTCAGTTTCTCCACGCAATTTTCAATGACGAAGGTGCCCTTGGTGCCGCCGACTTCGACGCTCCACCAGCCGCCCAGGGACATCGTTGCATCGCCGCGGGAGCTGAACAGATAACCGACCGCGCCGCTGGCAAAACGCAGGTGAATGCTGTTTATCGAGACCATCGGATCGGCTTCCTTGATGCGGTAGCTCGGCTTGCCCATAAAAGCCTGGATTTGAACCACATCGCCGCAGAAGTAACGCATGATGCTGAAAGGATGCGCCAAAAATGCCTTGACGTGGAAATACGGCTGCCCTTCCATGTTCGGGCCGGCCGTCCGCGCATACGTCCATTCACTGCCTGGGAAGCCCATCCGGTGATGACAGTAGACCACTTCGCCGATTTTGCCGTCTTTCATCAGCTGCTTGGCCTGGTCTGCCGGCTCGGTGAAATAATGGTTCAAGTTGCAGCCCAGGTAGAGGTTCTTCTCGGTCGCCAGGCGGACCATCTGGCGAGCCTCGTTGATGTCGTTGGATATCGGCTTCTCGCAGAGGACGTGCTTGCCAGCGCTGAGCGCCTCCATAGTCGGCTCAAAGTGCCAGCCGCCATTTTCCGGGCCGCCAGTGCAGACGTCAATAATGTCCAACTCTTCGTTAGCGAGCATGTCAGTCAGGCTATAGTACGCCTTCACCCCCATCTTTGCCGCCAATTCATCTGCCCGGGTTCGAACCACGTCGCAAACAGCCACCAGTTCGGCCAGGGGGTCGTTCTTGTGACTGGTCGCATGCGTCGTGCCAATGCCGCGGCAACCGACTACACCTACGCGCAATGCCATGATGTCTTCTCCTTCGTTGCACATGCTGTTGAGGCGAGACCGGCCGGCTCTGACCTAAAATGGCTCAAACCTGCGCCTGCCCCGTCAGGAATTCTCTTGATGAAAGCCATCATATACCATAATATTGTATCAGCCGAATTTCCATCTGTCATGGAGTAAAAAAGCCAGCTGTAGCGGGGTACTGCTCTGGCGACGACACTGCGCCCGCGCTTCAGAATTTCCTCCGGCGGGGCGTTTTCTTGGCGGCGGAGAGGAGGCTTAGCTTAAGCTCCTCATGACCTTGCGCGGCCTTGCTCCCGCGGTCGCTCAGCTCCAAGACCGGATAAGTGCCTTTGCTGATTTCGATGTAACCCTGCCGGCACAGGGCATTGAGCAATTCCTCCAGGTAGCGTTCGCCGCGCTGTTGCATGGAGCCATAGGCTGGATGGGCTCGCAGCACCGGGCTTTCGTTCTCCAGCCCCATCAGCATGGCGAGGAAACGCCGCCGGCCAAATTGACCGTCGATCAATTCCAGGGCAGCCAAAAGCTGTCGGCCATCCCGCAGCTCTGCCGGCGTGGCTGGCCGGACTGCCGCAACGTGTTTTCCGCTGCGGCTGGCGCAAATATCGCAGCAGCCGCACTGCCAAGCGCCGATTTTTTCGCCGAAGTAGCTGATGATGAAGGCCTGCCTGCACGTATAGCTGCGGCAGTATTCACGAACTAGAGCCAGTCGTTGCTCATCCACCCGGCGCTTGCGGGCCAGGGATGACAAGTCCACGTTCAATTCCGGCGCCTGGCCGGCTTCAGTCAAAACCAACGCTTCGCCTGATTCATCTGGAAGCCAATCAAGCACGTCGCCCTGGAAATAATCAAGGACACGGCGGACTTGGTCGAGCCGCAGCCCGCTGATGTCAGCCAGCTCAGCGGGATGGCCGTGCCACGTTTTCAGGCCGCGAGCCTGCAAATGGGCCGCGACCTTCGCCACCAGCAGCGACCGCTGCGTCTGCACGCCGTCATGCTCGCGGCAAAGTTTGTCCAAGCGTCTATGAAAAGTCAGTTTGCCGCTGCCGGAGGCTCGCACATACGTCCTCTGCACAATGCCCAGTCGTTCCAGGATTCTAGCGGCGGCCTGGACTTGTCCTGCGTTCTTGGCCTCCGGCAGGGTCGGCCAGACCAGCTCCGGCTGCCAGACACAAGTCGCGCCGTCGCTGCGGGCTTCCTGCTGGCGCAGGTGGCGATGCAGGCCGACCAGCAGTTCCGGCGGCGGGTTGTTAAGTTCCAGAAGATACTGCTGAATCCGCAGGTCTGGATACGACTCAAGCAGGATGCACTGGGAGCGGGCGCCGTCGCGGCCAGCCCGGCCGGCTTCCTGGTAATATGCCTCCAGGCTGCCGGGCATGTTGTAGTGAATCACCCGCCGCACGTCCGCCCGGTCAATGCCCATGCCAAAAGCATTCGTCGCTACCAACGTCGGACAAGCGTCACTGATGAAATAATCCTGGGCGGCCTTTCGGGCCTGGTCCGTCATTCCGGCATGATAGTATTGCAGACCAAATTGACTGGCTAGGTTCTCGGCCTCTCGGCGCGAAGACGTGTAAACCAACGTCGGCTGCGGCGCTCGCAGCAGGCGTTCCATCACGGCTTGCTTATCCTTCTTCGCACGACATGGCAGCACTGACATTTCCAGGTTGGGGCGCTTGAAGCCAGACACCAGCTCGGCCATCGCCGGGCGCTGCAGCTGCGCTTTGATGTCTTCGCGCACTGCCGGCGTCGCCGTGGCGGTGAACGCACACACCTGCATCTGCTGCAACACCTCGCATTGGCTCCAGATCATCTGGTAGTCCGGGCGGAAGTCATGGCCCCACTGGCTGACGCAGTGAGCCTCGTCAACCACGACCAAATTCGGGCGGACGCTGTCCAGGAAATGGCGGAACGACAGCACTTGAAAACGCTCTGGGGCGACATAGAGGAATTTAACCTGACCAGCGGCGACCGCCCGCAGGGCGGCCTCCTGCTCCGAGGGCGGAATCGCGCTGTTGACGCAGACAGCCGCCAGGCCGCGCGCATTAAGTGCGTCAACCTGGTCCTTCATCAAGGAGATCAACGGCGAAATCACCAGTCCATAGCCGGGCCGCATCAACACCGGCAGCTGGTAGCAGAGCGACTTGCCGGCGCCGGTCGGCATAATCACGCACAGCTCCTCGCCGTCGAGAATGCGCTGCACGACCTCGGCCTGGGATTCGCGGAAGTCGGCATAGCCAAAATATCTGTTCAACGCTTCCTTCATGCCGCTTCTTCCACCGCCTTTCGCCGTCACTGCTGGCCAGGACTATGCCTGGCTGGACTCGGCCACCAGAACCATGCGGCTGGCATCGGGATGGACTTCCCGTATCCGCACCGGCAGACGTTGTCCGACCTGCAAACGGTTGCGGCACATCAAAACCCCGCGTTCAAGATATGTATCCAGCTCTGCCAGCACAAAACTGCCCTCCACCCGCACCACCGTCGCTGGCATGACTTCTCCGACCAGGTTGCGTTTCAGGAATTCCAGCAGCCAATAGCGGTTGGCTTCGCGTTCCAAGGCCCGATTCTGCCCTGAAGTGCGGTCAACGTTATCCAGCACCGCGAACAGTTCCTCCAGGGTGTACGGCAGTTCCTGACCGCGCAGATGCGCTGCCAACTGCCGCTGGATGACCAAATCTGCATACCGCCGCAATGGTGAACTCACCTGCGTATAGATATCCAGCCCCAGCCCAAAATGCGGTTGCGGGCAGGTTGACAGACGAGTCCGTTTCATCCGTTTGATCTGCTGGTCGAACAGATGCGGTTCATAGACCTCGACGGGCGTCACTGGTTCGAGCGGCGGGTCTTGCGCCCGATAAATCACTGGGATGTCGCAGCGCACCGCATAGCGCGCTGCCAGATGATTGGCCAGAATCATGAATTCACTGACCAGCTGGTGACTGGGCGTGTCCTGGTCATCCGGCGTCACTGTCACCTCGCCGTCGCGCACCCTGATCTTCAGTTCCGGCCGGTTGAAGCTCACTCCGCCGGCCGCTTCCCGCACCTCCCGGTGCTTCGACGCCAGAAACTGCAAATCGCGCAGAGCCTCGGCGACGCTGTCTGTGCCGTCGGCCAGGAGCTGATTGGCCTCGGCATGGGTCAACCGCCGCCCTACCCGCACCACGGCAGGCGCAATGCTCCATGTCGTCATCTCACCCGCCTCGGTAAAGTTGATGGTAAAGCTCAGTGAGGCCCGGTCTTGGCCCGCAACCAGGCTGCTCAAATCGCAGCCGACCCGTTCAGGGAACATGGTGACAGTCGTGGTCGGCAGGTACAGTGACAATGGGCGTTCGACCGCCGCTTCGTCCAAGCAGTCGTCCTTGTGGACAATATGCGCCGGATCAGCGATATGCACCCCCACGACAAAACCGCCGTTTTCGCGGCGACACGACAGTGCGTCGTCAATCTCGCGAGTCTCTGGGTCGTCGATGCTGAACACTTCCAGGTCAACATGTGAATCGCGGTCTTTGTCTTGAATGGTCAAAGTCAAGGCGTCGGCATGCGCCAGCACATCATCCGAAAAGCCGGCATGGATGCCATTGACCAGGAGAAATTCATCGGCTTCAGCCGGCAGTCGGCCCGTGACTTTAAGCAGCTTGATGGCGACTTCGCGGGCCGTCATCTTCGCCCTGGCGGTGCTGAGCATATTGACTGCTTCACCGGCAAAGCCGCACAGCAGATAGTCAGCGCTTTGCCGGACAAAAGTCTCCTGCTCCTCGGGCACGGCGACAAGCTCGTCGCCCCGGTGCGACAGGACGTCATCAAGCCACTGCTTAGTCCGTTCCCGTACGGCTGCTCTCTCCGCCCGCACCTCGCGCAGGCGCAGGATTTCCTCGATCTCCTCTGGCTGGCGCGGGGAAATCGCCAGCTGTTGGAATTTAAAGCGAAGATTGTCCGCCAGCAATTTTCTTGCCATGGCGGAGACTCGCACTGGCGTAGCCTCGCCGAAATAGTTAACCGTCAACGCGGCAAGGTCATCGTCACGACCTTGTTCCAGGGCGTCCTGCCACAGCAGCTCCACGTCAATCTCTGCCATGACCTCGATGATCTCCGCCTGGATTTCCGCCAAGCGGTTCAGGGGGTTGTTGGAGGCAGGGCCATGGCTGGTCAGCACCTGCTTGACCGCCACCCGGCTTATCTGCTCGCCAACGCCCTTGACTTGCAGACGATCCGTACCGGTCTTGACCACCACCCCGAGGCACATCTCATTGCGCCCCCAATAATCGACAATCGTATTCTCAAAATAATCCATGCTTCACGTGCCTGACCCTGTGCTGCTATCCGAGCGCCCTCTCTGCCCTTGCTTCTCCTCCCACTGCTGCCAGCGTCGAATCACGCAGGCCTTCGTCTGGCTTGGTTTTCGCCACTCCGAATCCTGAACGCGGAAACGGCCGGTTCTCCAACCACTGCCGCAACAAGGCGTTAACCAAACCAGGGAGAACAAACGCCGCAAATCTACTACTATAGCCGTTCAGGCCGGTTTTTTCCCTTTGTCAGATCGCTTTTTTCGCCCCGCCAGCAGGGAAAGCATCGGGCAAATGCGTAACTGCCGTCAAGTTGCGACCGGCATAGACGACCTCGACAATATCAAAGCGGTGCTCTATTTCCGGCGAGCCGAGGCGACGCAGGTATTGCCTGGCCGTCCTCGCCAGGCGCAGGCGTTTGCTGCGGTCAACCGCATCAGCCGGACGGCCTGGCCAGCGCGAGGCCTGACGCGTCTTCACTTCAACGAAGCACAGCACGGCGCCGTCCCTGGCGACGATGTCGATTTCGCCTTGGCGGCAACGATAATTGCGGCACAGGATGTCCATCCCGAGTTCGGCCAGAACCCGGCAGGCAGTCTGCTCGCCCCGACGGCCAAGGCGGAGATGAGCCGCACGACGACGGGCAAACCGACGCCCTGGCGTCAACCGCCAACGTCGCACCCAACGGCCGATCATTCTGTTCCAGTCCCGCAACCGCATGCTCCACTCCCGGAATTGCCCTGAACCTTGAACACAGGCATAAAATAATATATCGCGACTACATGAGTAAAAAAGATATCTTGCATTTAAAAATGCCTTATTTGACGTATATTATAGCCTATGGATGAAATTTTCTCCGCTGCTCATCGTCGCAGCCGTTCCTGGTGGCGTTTTTCCTTCTTCCTTTGCACCTGTTTTTCGCAGCCTGCCGCGAGCATCGCACGGCATCATTTTCATTTTGGATAACAACTGCCATGACAACTTCGAGCTCCTGCCCGTCCACCCTGGCCATCTGCAACGCCCTGGTCTATGACGGCACTGGCCGTCCGCCGGTCACTGCCGATGTCATCATCAAGGATGGCGTGGTCGCTGCCATTGACATCACTGGCAGCCTGAACCTTACCGGCATCCGGCAGCTTGATGCGACCGGACTGGCCTTGGCGCCCGGCTTCATTGATGCGCATAGCCACTCCGACAGCCCTATCCTGCAATGCCCGACTGCTGACAGCCGCGTTTCCCAGGGCATCACCACCGAAATCGTCGGCAACTGCGGCTTCTCCGTCGGATGCCAGGAAACTCGCCGCACGCGGGACGACGGCGGCGCAGATATCCTCTGGAAAGACATCCGCTCCTACGCCGCTGAAGTCGAACGCCGCCAGCCAGCCGTCAACATCGGCACCCTGTGCGGACACAATACCTTGCGCGCCATGGTAATCGGCTATGAACCAAAAGCCGCCACCAATGACCAGATCAACCAGATGAAAGCCATCCTGAAGCAGGCCCTGGACCAAGGCGCCCTCGGTTTCTCCTCCGGCTTGGTCTATCTCCCCGGCCGCTTTTCTGACACCGCCGAAGTCAAGGCCCTGGCGACCGTCCTCCAAGGAACAGTCAAACCCTACTGCACCCATATGCGTGACGAAAACGCCCGCATCATTGAGGCGATCCAAGAAGCCGCCGAAATCGCTGCCAGCGGCTCTAAGCGACTACATATCAGCCACTTGAAAATCTCCGGCGGCCCGGCGCACTGGCCTAAGTACGATGCAGCCGTCGCTGCCATCGCAGCAGCCCGCAACGCCGGGATGACGGTCACCGCTGACTGCTACCCCTACGTCTTCTGCGAAACCGGCCTGCGCCAAGTCATGCCGGAGCCGTACGTCGATATCCATGACCTGAAAAAACTCTTCCAGGAGAACCCCGAGGCCAAGGCGGACGCTGTCAAAGTCCTGGAACAAGGACTGCACCCAGCCTGGCAAACCTGCGACGGCTGGAACTCCATCGTCCTCTGCAACACCGGCGACCCGGCCGACAGGGACATCCTCGGCCTGACTATCGCCGAAATCGCCGCCCGTCGAGGCCAAACCCCGGCAGCAGTCTGCGTCGACATCATCGCCCGCACCAGCGCCAGCGCAGCCTACGAAACCATGAGCCAGGACAATATGCTCAAATTCCTCCAATTCCCCTGGGTGATGCCGGGAACGGATGGTTCCGCCACAAGCTTCGACTACTCGGTCAAGCGCGGCCACCCGCGCTATTTCGGCACTTTTCCGCGCTTCTTCCGCCTGGCTCGGCGCTTTGCCCCGGCTGCCGAAATCATTCGCCGCATGACCTCTCTTCCGGCCGAGGTCTTCAACCTCGCCGGGCGAGGACGCATCGCCGTCGGCGCACCTGCCGACCTCGTCCTCTTTGATGAAGACAGCCTGGACGCCGGCTGCGATTTCGCCGCACCGCACACACTGGCATCTGGCATCCGTCAGACGTTCGTCAACGGCGCCATTGCATTCGACTACGAAAACCCCGCCAACCGCCCCCGCGCCGGAAAATTCCTGTTCGCCTGACCGGCCGCACTTATCCTAGCGACCGCCTGTCGCTGGACACCACCTACCACGGCCGGTTCGCCCGCGCACCGAGCTTCCCTCACTGAGAACCGACTATGAATTTTGCTCAGCTGTTCCAGTCCACTTATGCCGGCATTCTCATCTATCCGGTTCTGGCCCTGGCCATCGCTTTGCTCCTGACCCGCCTCTGCATTAAATTCCTGCCAAAACTCGGCTTTGTCCGACAGCCCGGCGGGCGCCATATCCACACCACTTCCATCCCGCGCGGCGGCGGCATCGCCGTCATCATCGCCTTCTTCACGGCCAGCGCCGCCTTCCTGCTCGGCACCGACATTCCGGGCGGGCAAGAGTACTTCCTCCGCTTCCTGCTGCCGGCGCTCCCCCTCATAGTCGTCGGACTGCTCGATGACCGCTGGGAAATTTCCGCCTGGATCAAGCTCGCTGTCCAGTTTGCCGTCGCCCTCATCATCTGGAACCAAACCCGACCGCAATACACTTTTTTCAATTGGGCGGTGCCTTGGTTCGTATCCCTGGGTGTCACGGCATTCTGGGTCATCCTCGTCATCAACGCCTTCAATCTCATTGACGGCCTGGACGGTCTGGCCACTGGGCTCGGCATCATTTCCTGCGGCTGCATGGCCGTCTGGTTCATCTTCCTTGGCAACCGTGCCATGGAAGTAGTCACCATCGCCATCATGGCCGGCGCCCTGCTAGGCTTTCTCCGCTACAACTTCTATCCAGCCCGCATTTTCCTGGGCGACACTGGCAGCACCTTCATCGGACTCTTTTTCGCCATCCTCAGCCTGTCAACGACGGATCGGGTGGTGACGCTCACCTCCATCCTGATTCCCCTTCTCGCCATTGGCGTCCCGATCTTCGACGTTTTCCTGGCGATCTGGCGCCGGAGCGCCCGCAAGTTGGAGAACAACCACGCCGGCGGCATCATGACCGGAGACAAGGAACACCTCCATCACCGCGTGCTATGCACGACCCAAGGCCAGAAGGCCACGGCCCTTCGTCTGTATCTGATCGGCTGCACTTTTTCCGTCATTGCCATCATCTTGCTGCTTCTCCGCCAGTACGCACCTGCTGTCGGCTACCTCATCCTTATGATTGCCCTGCTCATCGTCCTGCGCCAATTTGCCAGCATTGAGCTCTGGGACTCTGCCCGCCTGATCCGCAACGGCCTCAGCAAGCCGCGCATGGCTATTTGCCTGCACATGGCCCAGCCGTTCTATGACTTTCTAGCCATCGCCCTGTCCTTTGCCATCGCCGCCAACTTGAGCCTAGGCTCCTGCCAGGACTTGCGGCTCTTCATCTGCTGCTTCGCCCCCCTGGCCCTGACCCTCTGCCTCAGCAGAACCTATCGGGTCTACTGGGTGCGCGCCGGCCTCGGCAACTATTGGCGGCTCGTCTTGACAATTTGCCTCGGCTCCTTGGCCTCCTGCATTGTAGCCTGGTTTATCTGCGCCGAACAGCTGATCAACACCTACCAACTGACAAACCGAGAATTGCTCGCTGCCGCCCTGCTCTTCACCCTTCTCAACCTCTTCCTAATCTGCTCCGAGCGCTTCTTTATCCACTACGCCGAAGGCTACCTCTACAAACGGCTGTTTTTCCTGTTCCAGCAACAAACCAGGAAACGCATGCGCCGAATTCTCCTCTATGGCGGCGGCAGAACCTGTCGCTTTTTTGCCAATCAACTTTACAACTCCGCCTCTAAAGACGGCGAAACCATTGTCGGCATCATCGACGATGCACCCACCCTGCAAAACCTAATTGTCCACGGCTTCCCGGTCATCGGCTGCCTTGACCAGCTGGAGGCAATCTGGAATAAACGCCAGTTTGACAAAATCGTGGTTACCATGCTTCACATCCCGGCTGAAAAGCTCGAAATTCTCAAGGATTTCTGTATCAAGCACAATCTCGAATTAACCACCTATCACACGCTGGAAGAACAGCTGCTGACAAAACCAGAAACAACGACACCCTAACCGCCCGGCCTGAGTCCCGTTTAACAACGCCATCAGCGCCATTTCTCTCATCGATTACTTTGGAGACGCCGAGCATGGAAAATCTGCTTGCCGACATTGAACGCCTGCGGCGAGAACGCCACGCCGTGATTCTCGCCCATACCTACCAGCCCCCAGAAATCCAGGACCTGGCCGACTTTGTCGACGATTCCTATGGCCTCAGCGTCAAGGCATCCCAAGTCGCTGATGCGGACATCATCGTGTTCTGCGGGGTGCAATTCATGGCCGAAACCGCCGCTATTTTGAACCCGGAACGACAAATCCTGATGCCAGACCCGGAAGCCGGCTGCCCAATGGCCGATATGATCACTGCGGAGCAACTTCGCCAATTCAAGGCCAAACACCCCGGCGCTCCGACAGTCTGCTATGTCAATTCAACGGCAGAGGTCAAAGCCGAATCCGATATCTGCTGCACATCCTCAAACGCCGTCAAAATCGTCCAATCCCTCGGCGACGTTCCTGAAATCCTGTTTGTTCCGGACCAATACCTGGGGCGTTTTGTCGAAAAACAGCTTGGGCGCCGTCTGGTGCTATGGGATGGTTTCTGCCCGATTCACTACACCCTCGGCCCGGAAACCATCCAAAAAATGAAGCAACGTCATCCTGACGCCAAAGTCATAGTTCATCCAGAGACCAGGCCGGAAACCCAGGACGCCGCTGACTTCATTCTCTCCACCGGCCAAATGATTGACCTGGCCAAAACCACGCCGCATCGAAAATTCCTGGTCGGCACCGAGGAAGGCATCCTGCATACCCTCCGGAAAGCCGCGCCGCATATTGAGTTTATCCACCTCAGCGAATTTCTGCGCTGCCCGACCATGAAGAAAACGACCTTGGCGAACATCAAAGCCTGCCTGGAAACCGGGAAAACCAGAATTACGGTTCCGGCCGAAATTGCGGCTAAAGCCAAAATCGCCATTGACAAAATGCTCCAAGTCAGCGCTGCTAAATAAAAATCACGTCGACAATTTTTGCAATAAAGTTATTTTCATTCCCTAAAAAACCATATATTCAATAGTATGTTAATAACTCCCGTTGTCAATAACCAGACAACGGAGAAGATGCTGAACGAGTGACCACTGAAAACCATAA